>JALYXC010000381.1 GCA_030947315.1 Verrucomicrobiota bacterium
TTCCTGCTCCTGATAAGCCGGGGAAAGATAGAATTTTTCATTCATTCGAAAATCAGCAACGAGTTCCTGGACTCTTTCAAAAACTGAATCGAAGGTTGATGGCGGCATTATTAAAAGTGTAACGAAAAAAATGGAACGAAGGCAAGAGGGCGTTGATTAGCGTGCAGCACTATTGCATTGAGTTGGTTTCCCATTTCCAAGTTCTGCTATCGTCGTCTTTTGAAATGAGCCTGGTCGAATTAACCGAAAAATTTCTGATGGACATCGCCGGTTGGGAAGCGATGAAACAGGCGCGCGCATATTTGGCTGCGGACAAAATTCTCAGCTCTAACTGGTCGCTACCGGTTTTAAAAGGGGTCGTGTTGGCGGGGGAAATATCTTATCGCGCCGGTCTGGTCATTAAAACTCCGAGCGACATCGAAAATCTCTGCACCTGTCGGCAATCGCGCGAGTGGGGAACGATTTGCGCGCACTCGGTCGCCGTTGGATTGCATTTTTTAAAACCGGCGCAATCGAGTCCCGATTCATGCCCAGACGGAGAGTCGCCCAGGCAGTCTTCAAAAACTTTTTTTCCAAATGAAAATAAACTCGGTTTGTTGCGAGCAGAAAAAGGAGGTTCCGGCGAGGCGGCTGAAATTTTTTTGATTTTTCCGCTGAACCTGGAACAAGCTTTGATGCGCGGGAAAATAAATATTTTTTTTGAAGGCGCATGGAGCAAAGGGCGTTCGCCATTGAACGCACTGCCAAAGTCGGAATTGTTTTATTTTTCGGAGCAGGATTCTGCGCTGCTGGACCGAATCGAATTTCTCGCGGGCGGAGAAACTCCGGCGCTGCTCGTGCTTTCACCAAAAGATTTTGCGGAACTGCTGCCGCTGCTAATCGAACATCCGCGCCTTTCCATCGGGAAAACTAAAACGACTTCTGTGGCAAAAAATTCGTGGTCGCCGCCGCTCATCGCGACTTTGGAAACGGATGGAGAAATTCAACTCGTCTTGCAAACAAAAACGGCTCTTCCAACCTTGATTGAAAATGAATGGATTTTTCAGAATGGAAATTTTCAACGCTGCGGTTTGTCGAAAAATCTTTTCGGAATTTTTGAAAAACCGATTCGTTTGACCCGGGGGGAGGTTCCGCAATTTTTAAACCACGATTGGCCGCGCTTGCAATCCGCTAAAAATGCCGAAGCCAATTTTCGACTGGAAGATTTTACGCTGGAACCGCAATCGCCCAAATTTATTTTGGAACTAAAGGGCGGTTTGGCTCAATTGCAGGCGCATTTGCAATGCGCTTATGGCTCGCGCATTTTTACGGCGGGCGCGATCTTAGGGGACGAAACGATCTGGCTGCCCGATTTAGATTCGCCGACAAAATATTCGACACGCGATTTTACAGCGGAACAAAATGCTTTGAATCGTTTAACGCGCAGCGGTTTTACAAAATCCGGAGAAAATCTATTTCAACTGCTCGGACAAAATCAGGTTTTAAATTTTTTCGCGCGGGAATTTCCCAGAATGCAAAAAGAGTGGAGTGTCACGCTCGAGGAAAGATTGCAGCAGAGCGCGACGAAAAATATTGAGCGCGTCGAACCACAATTTCAAATCAGGTCGTCGGGAATGCAATGGTTTGATTTTAATGTTTCATTTAATTCCTCAGAGGGCGAAAAGTTTTCTGCAACGGAAATTCAACGTCTCATTTTGTCAGGTCAAAGTCACACGCGATTGCGCAACGGAAAATTTGCGGTGATTGATACCGGCGCGGTTGAAGAATTGCAGGAAGTTCTGCTGGATTGTTCGCCGGAACAAAATGCGGGCGGTTATCGTGTGGATAATGCGCAAGCCGGTTTTTTGGACGCAACTCTTCGGCAACAAGGCTGGCCCGTCAAAGCGCCGAACGATTGGCAGCAACGCGCCCGCGCGCAAAGTGGCGAAGCTGAAATGAAATGTCCGCCGCTGTGCGATTTGGAAAATGTTTTGCGTCCCTACCAAAAACAGGGCGTGGCGTGGCTGAATTTTTTGCGTGGAAATAATTTTGGCGGAATTTTGGCGGATGAAATGGGATTAGGAAAAACGTTGCAAACATTAGCGTTTTTGCAACTTTCTTCTAAACAAAACTCCGAGGGTGAGTCGCCATCGGATGCACGCGAGCCGCGCGCGCTCCCCAGTTTGATTATTTGTCCAACGAGTTTGATTTTCAATTGGGTCATGGAAGTTAAAAAATTTACGCCCCAATTAAAAATTTTGGCGTTGCATGGCGCGGAGCGGCATTCGTTTTTTGAAAAAATTCCGCAACACGATTTAATCGTGACGAGTTATGCGCTGATTCGGCGCGATGCGGAAAAATATCGCGACCTCGAATTTGACACGGTGGTTCTGGATGAAGCGCAGCATATTAAAAATCGGCAGACGCAGAATGCGCAGGCGGTCAAGGCGATTCGCGCGCAACATCGTTTGGTATTGACCGGCACGCCGTTGGAAAATTCGATTTTAGATTTGTGGAGCATTTTCGATTTTCTTATGCCGGGTTATCTGGGCGCGGCGCAGGATTTTCGGGAGCGTTACGAAATTCCCATCACGCGCGAAAAAAATCTGGCAGCCCAAGCTCGTTTGGCCAGGAGGTTGCGTCCTTTTATTTTGCGTCGCTTGAAAAAAGAGGTGGCCCGGGATCTGCCGGAGAAATTGGAGCAAATTTCTTTTTGCGAACTTTCAGAAACTCAGCGCGCTCTTTATCAACAAATTCTGGAAGCCTCCCGCAAAGAAGTTTTGAACGCGGTCGGCGCACAGGGTTTGCAGAAAAGTAGAATGATGGTGCTGACCGCATTGTTGCGTTTGCGTCAGATTTGTTGCGATGCGCGATTATTAAAATTGGACTCGGGAAAGAAATTCATGGATGAAAATTCCGGTAAGCTGGAAATGTTCAGCGAGTTGCTCGAAGAAATTCTCGATGGCGGTCATCGTGTTTTAGTTTTCAGCCAATTCGTCAGGATGTTGACTTTGTTGCGCGAGAAACTGGAGGCCGAGAAAATTGAATTTTGTTATTTGGATGGCGCAACAAAAAATCGCGGCCAAGTGGTGGAACGATTTCAAACCAATCCTCAGGTGCCGGTTTTTCTGATTAGTCTTAAAGCGGGCGGCGTCGGTTTGAATTTGACTGGAGCTGATACCGTAATTCATTTTGACCCATGGTGGAATCCGGCGGTGGAAGATCAAGCGACGGATCGCGCGCATCGCCTCGGCCAAACGCGCGTGGTGACGAGTTACAAATTGATTGCGCGCGACACGGTGGAAGAGAAAATTCTGCTGCTGCAAACTCGCAAGCGCGAAATTATAAAAGCAACTCTGGCGGGCGAGGAACAATTAGCCGAATCACTGACGTGGGAAGAGATTCAGGAGTTGTTTGAATGAGATCATTTTTTCGACGATGGTTTCAACCACTCCTGGCTTTTTCCGAAAAACAAGCTCGCCAGGATTCGTTTCACCGCACTTAAATCTCACATGTTAGAGTCCTCCATCCAACCGGAAGAAGCGTCCCAAATTGTGGAACATCTTTTTCGTCATGAGGCGGCCAAGATGGTGGCCACCTTGACCCGGATTTTCGGGATCGAACATCTTGCTCTGGCCGAAGATGTCGTCCAGGAAGCGCTGATCAAAGCGTTGCAGACCTGGCCGTTTTATGGAGTTCCGAAAAATCCTGCAGCGTGGATCATGCGGGCCTCTCGAAATCTGGCTCTGGATGTGGTGCGGCGCGAAAAAGTTTTCCGGGAAAAGGAAGCGGAAATCATCCATCTGATGGAGCGGCCAGATTCGCGGGCTGACGACGCGATTTTTGCCGAGCAAGAAATCGCGGACGATTGTTTGCGGATGATGTTCGTGTGCTGCCATCCGCTCATTCCGGCGGAAGCACAAGTCGCGCTCGCCTTAAAAACTCTTTGCGGCTTCAGCATTACGGAAATAAGCCGGGCTTTTTTGACAACGGAAGCGGCAATTGCCAAACGGCTGACACGCGCAAAACAAAAAATTCGCGAGGCTCGAATTCCTTTTGAAATTCCGGGGCGCGAGGAGTTGACGCGACGGTTGGACGGAGTTTTGCAATCGCTCTACTTGCTTTTTAATGAAGGTTACAAAGCTTCCGGCGGCGAAAAGCTGGTGCGCGAAGAAATTTGTTACGAAGCAATTCGCCTGACAGGTTTACTGGTGGAACATCCGGCGGGCCATCAACCCAAGACTCACGCGTTGCTGGCGCTGATCTTGTTAAATGCTGCGCGCATTCCAGCCCGCGTGGATTACGAAGGTAATCTGCTTCGCCTTAAAGAACAGGATCGCACACGATGGGATCAACCGATGATCGCGCGACGTATGTTTCATTTTGCGCAATCGGCTTCCGGAAAAGAGATCACCGAGTATCATCTTCAGGCCGGTATCGCCGCATGCCACTTCGCGGCGAAAGATTATGAATCAACAGATTGGAAGCAGATATTGTCGTATTATAATCGTCTGGTTGAGTTTGATAATTCACCCGTCGTCGCCCTGAATCGCGCAATCGTGGTTGCCCATATTCACGGAGCGCAAGCGGGACTGGATGCGGTTGCCGCCATTGCGGATTTGGAAAAGTTGAATTCATATTATTTGCTTTACGCAGTGCTGGGTGAATTCGAGGCGCGATTGAATCATTTACAAACTGCCGCCGGTCATTTCCAAAAAGCGCAGCAACTGGCGGAAATAAAGTCGGAGCGAATATTTCTGTCGAAAAGACTCGAGGCGTGCGAGGTTCAAATTCATGCCTGAATGAAAGTTGAAAAGCGAGAAATCTCTTTGTCGTTGCTGCGATAAAGTTTTGTTTTCGTAAATTAAAAATAGAGCCAAAATAAATCTTGCGAAATTTCCAGGTGTGGGGCAGAAGTAATTCCATGAAAACCCTGTTCCATTCGCCGTTGGTTTTAATGCTTTGCGTTTTATTTTTCATGGCTTCAACCTCTCGCGCCGTCATTGTTTTTGGCGGCACCGGAACACAAAACACCACCGCCCCTCCCGATGATCCTGGCTGGAACAATGTCGGTGTTATTGGTGGTGGCGCCACCGGCGTTTATCTAGGCAACAGTTGGGTGCTCACCGCCAATCATGTGGGCGCAGGAAGCATTGTTCTTGCGGGCACTAATTACAACCCGTCTGGTTCATCTGTTCGTTTAAAAAATCCCAACAATACCGATGCGGACTTACTTCTATATCAGATACTCGGAAACCCGCTGCTGCCCTCGGTCAGGATTAGTTCTAATACTCCAGCCAACGGCTCCTCAGTAACGATGATTGGGTTCGGCCGAAACCGCGACCCCAACATCACCAAGTGGGATAATAACTGGCTCGAGAGTCCAACCGGCACGCGCGAAGGTTACAAGTGGGCGCCAGGAAACACGATGCGTTGGGGACAAAATACGATTATCGGTTCGGCTTTTCTAACCAATTTTAATACTTTTACATTTGAAACGAAGTTCTCGGCGTCGTTAAACAATGCCGAAGGTTCAACCGGCGATTCTGGGGGCGCCGCATTTTTCAAAAACGGCCTGACTTGGGAACTGGCAGGAATTATTGATGCCATTGCCACCTTCTCGGGGCAACCGTTTGACACGTCCGTCTATCAGCTCGGTGTAGATGGAGACCGCACCTACATGGCTGATTTGGCCCAGTATCAAGGGCAAATAGTGGCGACAGTTCCCGAGCCGCAAACGGTGACTTTGTTTGTTTCTGGAATTTTGTTGCTGGCAGCAACAAAGCTTCGCCGAAAAACAAAATTGTTCCAGCCAGATCAAGACTGAAGCTGCTTCGGCGATTTGGAAATTCTTTTCTTCGCTTTCTTCGCGGCCGTTGCGAGATATATCAGAGGAATTATTCCGGCGAAATTTTTATCGTATGCGTCACTGGAACGAACGCGTTTTTAATTTCGTTCACGAGTTGGGCGCGTTCTTTTTCGGTGTTGGCGACAGTTTCTTCCATATTCGCTTTCGCTTCGGGACTGCGAAAAATTTGTTTGATCTGTTTGGTTTCATACGCCTGTTTAGTCGCGATGGCTGCATCCACTTTTTCAAAACTTTTGGTGAACGGATTGGTCGGAAATTCTTCGCCCAGATTAATCCCACGGCCGAGTTGTTCGGCTGAAAATGTTTTACTCTGGTCGCCCCAGCCGATTTTATAATTTTTCGCCGCGCCATTTTTTACGATTAAAATCAGGCGATTCAGTTC
>JALYXC010000384.1 GCA_030947315.1 Verrucomicrobiota bacterium
ATACCAAAACCAATTTGTCATAGAGCCTTTCTTCATGGTTAATTAATTGGAGCCGGTTCCGAAATTAAACTCCTCGCGGCTAAGACTATTTGCGGTGCGGCTTTATTACAAAAACTTTTTGAGCATTGGGAAATTCAAACGAATTAAAATGCAATTGAAGTTTTCGTCAAATGAAGGCTGGTTAAGGCGATTCTTTGGGAATCATGATTCGCAAAAGCGGCGCCCCCTTTACATTTTTCAATGGAAAATAAACTTTATGCGTCTCGGAATCCACCGCGACGCTATGACAATTCGCGCCCACTTTCTGGTCTGCCAGTTTTATCAATTTGTCGCCGCATTCGAAAATTGAAACGACGCCGGATTCGCACGCGACGTAAAGCACGTTTAATTTTCTGTCGTAGGCCAGAACATCCGGGTCGCCGCCGATTGGGAAATTTTCTTTTTCTTGGTGCGTCGCCAAATCGAAGACAATTAATTTCGCATCGCCCTGGCACGCGATGTAAGCCTTGTTGTGCTGGTCATCAATGTAAAACCCGTGCGGATGTTTTCCGCCTTTCAAATCGTATCGTGCGACGATGCTTTTCTTTTCCGGGTCTATCGCGACGAATTGATTTTTCTTTTGCTCGCAGGCGTAAATTAGATGCGACGTCGGGTCGTATTGCGTGTTGCCCACTTCGCCGCCCATTTTTATCGTGCCGATTTTTTCATCGGTCATTGCATCAATCACCGTCTCCACTTCGCCGGATTCGTCCGAAACAAAAATGCGGCGAGTCTCCGGCGAATAAGCGAGTCCATCGGGAAATTTTCCATCAGGAATTCTTTTGATGACAGAAAGTTTCTCCGTATCCACGACGGCCATCTCGTGATTTTTGGTAACGCTGCCATAAACTTTTTTGAGCGACGGCACAACCAATACGCCGGTTATCACCGGGAAACCAGACAGGTTGGTGACGACCTTCTCCGCTTTCGTATCAAAAACAACCAGTTCGCCATCCCCCATGTGCGAGATATAAAGTCGGTTCTTCTGCTCGTCGTAGCTTTGATAATCAAAGCGGGTCGGTTTGCCGGGCAAAGGAATGTCCTTCACCGGTTGCAAAAATTCTTGAGGGTAAGACCGTGCTACAAGTTGAAATACAAGCAGGAAAAATAAAATGCGCTTCATAGTTCGATCAAGTTTCCGATTTAGGTGACTGTGGTTTAATTCTCTCTTCCTTAGTGGTGCAATCCATTCCAACCATGCCATGCCATGTAGGAGGCCAGCACCACCAGTAGCACGCAGGAGACATACGGCGCGCGGCGCATCATTTCCCCGAAACCCGCAAAACGTTTCTGCGCATGTCGCACGCTCCAAGCGGCCAGCGCTCCGGTCGCTACCATCGTCACCGCCAGGCCGAAGCTGAACGCGCCGACCATCGCAAAACCGAGTGTCGCGCGTTTTAATTGCAGACAAACCAGCAAGACCGTGAACGCGGCTGGGCAGGGCATCAGTCCGCCGGTAATTCCAAACAGAATAATTTGCGGGGTGGTGACAGTGCGACCAGCAAAACGTTTGGCGATGTCTTGCGCATGGGCGCGTTCGTGCGCGTCTTCAAATTCTTTGCTGCCTTCATCCCCGCCATGATGATGGTGATGGGCGTCCTCACGAAATTCCACTCGTCCGCTATGACTATGCCCGCCGTGGCTGATGGTGATCGTTGCATCGAACTCGTGCGGTTCTGGAATATTCGTCGTCGATTCGAGAAAATCTTTTTTGGCGACGAACTGAAATATTTGCCGCGTGCCCTCGGGACGCACTGTTTCCAACGTCACATCTTCTGCAGCAGGAAATTGGGAACCGACACGGCGCAATTGGAAGACCGGCGGCACGCCTTCTTCAAAAACACTTAACTCCAATTTCCCATGTCCAATATCAACCACGAACAATTCACTGTGCGAGTGTTCATGGTCGTGATCGGCTGCCTGCCGCAATTCGCGGCGCGTCCGAAAAAACATCCATGCTGCCAGCGCCAGAATGAAGACCGCTGAACCCAGTTGCAAATACGGCTCGACGGTTTCCGCGTCCCACTTGCTGCCATAGTGCAAGGCCGAGGCCGCCAGAATCCAAATCAGGAGCGAATGGGAAATCGCAGCGGAAAGTCCGAGCAACACCGCCTGCCCAATCGTGCCGCGAATGGCGACGATGAATGCCGCCATCATGGTTTTGGAATGACCCGGTTCCAAGCCATGCAACGCACCGAGCAAAATGGCCGCAGGAATGAATAGCCAAAGATTGGTCGAACCACTTTGCAGCGCGTGAAGAAAATCAGGCATGGGCAAAAGATAAAACGAAGGGAAAAATTAACAAGCCTTCCACG
>JALYXC010000385.1 GCA_030947315.1 Verrucomicrobiota bacterium
GCGAGGTGCTCATCAATCTGATGACGCGGCACATTATCCGGTTTCTCGATCAACCGGATCGCGCGCAAAGCTACCACGAACTTTTCGGCAGAAGCGATGTGCTCCCACGTTTGCAAGCGACACCGAACGAGGAGCGGGCTGATGTGGCCGTGCGCGAATACTGTCGCAGTTTGCGGGCGATGTGTGGCTTCAAGTATGTATCCTCAGCGGTCATTCTGGAGCCAGATAAAGAGGACAAGCGTTATTTTCTTGTTTACGCAACAAACCATCCTCGCGGCGTGGAAGTATTCAAGGCGGCGGAAACCAAAGCAGCAAAATTGCAGGATGATGTCCGTTACGAGGCTAAGGTTCAAAAAACTGGTCAGCCCGAGATGATGGGATTGTTTTGCGGCACTCCCAAATCGAGAGTATCAACTAATCTTCGGCAGAAATACTGTGAACGTGCGAAGGCTAAGGTGGTGAAGCAAATTTTGGATGGAAAAGGGGCCGGAGTTTCGTACAGCGACCTATTTTGTGAAGCTATGGCGTTTCCACTTGTCACTCCGATTGACCTTCGCAGTTGGATGACAGCCTTTGGAGATGCAATCGAAGTTCGTTTGGCAGGATCAGGAAAACGGCGCGAGCCATCACCTGTAGAGGATGATCGGATATTTCTTAAAGATCCCACTGGACTAAATCGTTTCCTGCATTAACAACGTTAGCCGCGATGGCATCGCGACTAAGCTGGACTGAATGATGAAACTTTCTCTCCGCGCCTTTGCGCCTCCGCAGTTAAAATGGCTCAAATCATTTACAAAAGATGTTGAGTCCCTTCCCGGTTTCCAGAAAGGTTTTCAGGCTCGAAAGCACGCGCGGCCAGCCCTTGGAAACTTTGCCAGCCATCGTTGAACCGGCCTTGAAGCTGCCGTGAGTTACCTTGAGGCACACCATGTCTTCAATCGCCTCAATTTCAAAAGTGACGCGCGATTTATCGGCGAGATCGTCCGGGTCGGCCCAACTCAGCACAAGACGTTTGGGTGGATTACATTCCAAAATTTTGCCGGTAATCCACATTTCGTTTTCTGGATTGAGATGTTCCCATTTCGAGCCGCGTTTCCAATCGGAGACGTTTGTCATTCCGCCCCAATACTCGCGCGTGAATTCGGGTTTGGTGATCGCGGTCCACAATTTTTTTGGCGTGGTGCGAATATACATTTCGTAAACTAACTTTGGTTTTTCAATTTTTTCCATATTGTTATCCTTTTTTGTTTTTGTTTTTTTTCGAGACCCTTTTTCAAATCGCTCAAGGCTTGCAGGCGATGGCGTTCGTATTTGCCGATCCAGCGTTCGGAGATCTCGTGCAACGGCACTGGATTGAGATAATGCAGCTTCTCGCGTCCCCGCCAGACGACGGCGACCAACTTCGCCGCCTCCAGCAAGCCGAGATGTTTGGTCACGGCCTGCCGCGTCATGTCGAGGTGTTCACACAATTCGCCGAGCGTCTGCCCGTTGTTCTTGTGCAACTGATCGAGCAATTTTCGACGGCTTTCGTCCGCCAACGCTTTGAACACTGCATCCATCTCGCTTGAGAATATGCAACCAAAGGGTTGCATGTCAAGGGGGTAAAAGCCAACGGAAAAAATATCAAGACAATTAAGCCCGACGTTCGGTATCGAGGTGGACGAAAAGATGATTGAAAAATATCGGGTGGAATAAAAAGGGAGGCTGCGCTTCTTTTTTTATTCAAACGGCTTAAAACTTATTGCCGAGAATGAAAATGGGACAAAACGATTGTCCAAACATCCATGTGCAGATAAAGTTTTCCTTTAATTTTTGTTCAATTAGAGTTTTGCTATGCTGAGCGGTCAAAATGAAGCGTTTTCACGCATCCTGATTGATAAGGCGCTGGAATTTAGCGGCTGGAATCTTCTCGACTCTCATCAAGTTCGCTTTGAGTTAAACACCGAAAACGGACGAGCCGACTATTTGCTCGGCGGGCAGCGCGGCCCGTTGTGCGTTTTGGAGGCCAAGCACGAAGACGTTGATCCTTACGATGCCAAGGAACAGGCTCGCGGCTACGCCGAAAATCTCAAAGCTCCATTCGTCATTCTTTCCAACGGGCGCGAGCATTGGTTTTGGAATTACACCCGCAAAGACCGTGACGCCTATCGCATCGAACGCTTGCCCTCTTGCGCTGACCTCCAACGTCTTCGCTTAAAAAATTTGCAGCCGCCCCGCCCCTTGAGGAGCGAAGTCATCAACCGCGATTATCTAAAAAAGTTCCGCCCGGACTTGACCGTTCGCCGTTATCAGATTGACGCACTCGACACGGTTGCCAAACAGTTTGACGAGCAGCGGTTGCGGCAATTCCTTTTGGAAATGGCGACCGGCACCGGCAAAACCCTTTTGTGCGCCGCGCTCATCCGACGTTTTCTTTCAACGCGAAATGCCGAGCGCGTTCTTTTCATCGTTGACCGAATCGAACTCGCAAAGCAAACGCTTGAAGATTTCAATGTCGTGCTCGCCGAATTCAAACCCGTTCTATACAAGACAGCACGGCGAAGGCCGGGCGAATTGCTTGGCTCGTCTGTCGTGGTTGCAACACTGCAATCTCTCATGGTTGACCGACGTTACCGCGAAGAATTCACGCCGTTCTATTTTGATCTTGTTGTGAACGATGAGGCGCACCGTTCGATTTACGGTGACGCCCGCGAAGTCGTTCAATTTTTCCAAGCGACACGCGTCGGCTTGACCGCCACGCCGAGAGCGTATTTGAAAAACGTCAATGTGGAGGAACTTCAAAAGGAAAATCCAAAAGCCCTTGAACTCCGTTTGCTCCGCGACACCTATAATTATTTTGGCTGCAAGCCAGGCTTTCCCACTTTCCGCTACGACATCATCGACGCGGTGAAAGACCCCGAAGGCCCGTTTTTGTGTCTGCCAAAAATTATTGATCTCCGTTCTAACATCACCACGAAGGCATTGGATGAAGGAGGCTGGGCAGTTGTCATCAATGAGCAGGAGGAAAATTTCAAAATCAAAGACCTCGAAAAGAAAATTTTCACGCCCGGACGCAATCGCGTCATGTGCGAGGCGTTTTTGAAAGAAGCGCAGCGCGATCCGGCTGGCAACATCGGCAAGTCGCTTGTGTTCGCGGTGAATCAAACGCACGCGACCGAACTCACGAAGATTTTCAACGCACTCCAACCAGGAATCGCCGTAACCATCACGAGCCGGATTGAAGACGCATCATCCATCGCAAAGGAATTCCGCGACGGACAGCGCGCCGAGCGCATCGCAGTTTCCGTGGATATGCTTTCGACCGGCTACAATTGCCGCGACCTCTTAAACATTGGCCTCATGCGTCCCATTTTTTCGCCGACCGAATACATTCAAATCAAAGGACGCGGCACACGCTTGTTCACGTTCAGGATCGGCCACACCGAATACGAGAAGAAAAATTTCTTCATGCTGGATTTCTGCGCGGTTGCCGAATACTTCCAGGAAAAATACGACTACACCATCCCGCTTAAAATCCCGCGAGAGAAAAAGGAATCGCAACCGCCCGCCCCAACACCGACCGGCGAAGACGGCGGATATGTTCTCCATGACGGCGATGGAGGGACACCCGAACCACCGCAGCCGCCCCGCACTATCCCGACTTGGGAAGGCGTGGACACGCTCATCAGTCAGGAAATTAAAATCATCGGACCGGACGGCGAGAAAGTGGACGTGATGACTTTTCGCGGCGGTTACGAGCGCGACATGCGCGAATTCGTCGAGAATACACCTGATCTTAAAGCCGCTGTTGAAGCCGAAGACGACGACGCGGTTGAAACTATCGTCAACGAGCAATTCTACAATCGGCCAAAAATGTTTTACTCGCCTGATAAGCTCGTGATGTCTTACGGCGTTCCGGCCAGCACACCGGCATTCGTTTACAATGCCGTCGGAGTAAAGCCGCTTCCTACTCGCGATTCGATTGTGACTGATGCCGTTGATTCCATCGCAGCGCGTTTCAATCTTCGTTACAACGAACAAAAATGGCTCGATACCACCGCGCAATTGATTGCCGAAGATTCCAATTCACTTCGTAAATTTATCGACGGCGACATGACCATTTTCAACGCCAGCCAATTCAATCGGCTCGGCGGCATCTCTGCTTTGTCGCGTTTCGAAGCGCGCGAAAATGTTTTTGAAGCGTTGCGACAATCAAGCCTTGTCCGGCAGTCCTTGCTTGCAAGGTCGTTACCAGAGTAAAATCAACTACATGGCGTCTAATCAACCCACAACCAACGGCTCTAATTTTTTCTCATCCGGCTTGCGTCAAAAAGTTGACCAGCTTATGAACATTCTTTACGCGGGCGGCGTGAACAATCCGATGGATTCCATCGAGCAATGTTCCTACCTGCTTTTTCTCCGCTTGCTCAGTGAAAAGGATGAAACACTTGCATCGCTCGATAAAAAATACGTTCGGATTTTTTCTGGTAAATGGTCGCGCTTTGCCTGGGGAAATTTCGTCACACTTGCAGGGGACGAACTTTTCAATGCTGTTCGCGATGCGATTGAAAGTTTGCATGAATTGCCCGGACTGACCGACACCGGCAAACTTTTGTTCAGTCGCGCTACGTTAAAAATATACGACCGCCCGACGCTCCGCGCTGTCATTCAAGGCATTCAAGAAATGAATCTGGCCGCGCACGACGGCCACGATTTCAAAGGCGATATGTATGAATATCTCCTTTCGCGACTCGCTGCATCCGGCACGAACGGCCAATTTCGCAGCCCCCGCCACATAATCGCTATGATTGTGGCGCTGGTTAATCCGCAGCCCGGCCAGCGAATATGCGACCCCGCGTTAGGCACGGCAGGTTTTCTCATCGCCGCGTTCGTTCACGTCCTGCTTCAGAATACAAAACTGGCGGACAGGCGGCGCGGACAGGTTGACGGCTCGATGCTCAAACCTGCGCAATGGAAATTCCTTGAGGAACAGGCCTTCACCGGTTTCGACAACGATGCGAACATGGTGAAAATCGCCATTCTGAATCTCTACTTGCATCAGTTGGAGAAGGCGAAGATTGAGCACTTCAATCCGCTCACAACCGGCTTCGGCGGCACCTATCCCGGCCTGTTGTTCGACATCATATTCGCCAATCCGCCATTCGCCGGTAAAGTGCAGGACGAGAGCATTCTTGCCGACCTCAATTTCAGATTGGACACTCGCGCTACTGAATTGCTCTTTCTGAAATGGATAATTGACCATCTCACAGCCGGCGGACGTGCCGGCGTCATCGTTCCAAACGGCGTGCTTTTCGGTTCGACAAATGCCGCGACCAAATTGCGCGAAATGCTTTTGACCGAGTGCGATTTGCAAGCCGTCATCAGTCTGCCCAGCGGAGTTTTCAAACCTTACGCCGGAGTCGCGACGGCTGCGTTAATTTTTGAAAAGGTGGGGCGAGCGTCCCCGCGAGCCGGGGCAGAATCCAAAGATGGCTCGACGGTAGCCTCGCCCCACCTCGGAACCAAATCCGTCTGGTTCTACGACATGACAGCCGACGGTTTCAGTCTCGACGACAAACGGAGTCCGATTGAGGCCAATGACATTCCCGACATTCTCGCTAAATGGCCGAGCCGCGAGGAAGGCGCGAACAGCTACCGCGTGCCGATTGAGAAAATCAGAGAGAACGATTGGAGTCTAGCCGCTGGACGTTACAAGACCGTCATCGCTGATGCAACCAACCACGATGCGCCCGCCGATATTCTCCGAGAGGTTCTAAAGGCCGAAAAAGAAATCATTCAGCGTGGAGAATTGTTACTCGCTAAAATCAGCGGCAAGAAATGAAACATTGGCCGACAAAACCGCTAGGGCAATTAGTAACCATCGAAAAGGGCAAGAAGGCTCCCGAAGCTTTTGCGGTTACTACTAGGACAAGTTTGCGCTACTTGCAAATCGAGGATTTACGGGTGAACACAACCATGAAGTATTGTGAACCGTTCGCTTGTCCTAGAGCCACCAAGTCCGATGTAATCATTGCTTGGGATGGCGCAAATGCGGGAACTGTATCGTGCAACCTGGACGGACACATCGGGAGCACCCTTGCACTTCTTCGTCCTATTGCCGCAACCACGCTTTCAGCGCCTTTTTTGTCACGTTTTTTGGGAGCCAATTTTGACTATCTTCAAAAAACCGCGACGGGCGCAACCATCCCTCACGTCAGCAAAGGAGCGTTGACCGCGCTGCAAATTCCAGTGCCGCCGTTGGCAGAGCAGGAACGAATTGTGAAGCTATTAGACGAGGCAGATGAATTACGAAAATTGCGCGCCCAAGCCGACCAGCGCACCGCCAATCTCATTTCCGCCCTCTTCCACGAAATGTTTGGAAATCCGGTTGCAAATTCTAAAGGCTGGCCACAACATAAACTCCCGGATTTGTGTGAAGGGAAAGAAGGAATCAAAGCAGGCCCGTTCGGTTCATCGTTAAAGAAAGAGTGTTACACCAGCGAAGGGCCTCGCGTTTATGGTCAGGAGCAAGTCATCGCGGGAGATTTCTCGATTGGCAACTATCACATCAGCGAAGCAAAATTTTCCGAAATGTCGGCATACGTTGTTAGGAGCGAAGATTTACTCATCAGTCTCGTTGGCACGATTGGAAAAGTCATCGTTGTTCCCGACGGAATTGAGCGTGGCATCATAAATCCACGTTTACTTCGCGTGCGCCCACGCACTGAACTTCTTCATCCTTGCTATCTCGCCCATGTGTTGACCTCTCCGAGTATCATTCAATTTCTAGGAGGTATTGCGACAGGCATCACAATGGGCGTCCTAAACGCTGGAATACTAAAACAACTTGTTGTCCCGCTACCGCCGCTTGCGCTCCAAAAAGAGTTTGCCCAGCGGGTGAATGAAATTCGCGAACTTGAAGCCGAACAAGTCGCCAGCCGCACCCGCTTGGACGCCCTCTTTCAATCCATGCTGCACCGCGCCTTTAACGG
>JALYXC010000485.1 GCA_030947315.1 Verrucomicrobiota bacterium
GTTCCGGCGTTCGATATTTTGGCTGCCGATGAACTGTGCCGCACTGTTCCAATCCAAGTTAAAGCCTCTCGAACCGACAATTGGCCGAGCGACGCCCGAAAGTGGATGAATATTTCTTTCGATCAAGAAACAAAAACACAAAAAAATCTAGGCCGTGTAGAAATTGACAATCCAGATTTGATTTATGTTTTTGTGGTTATTGCTTCCCCTGATGAAAAGGATTCCAAAGACCGATTTTTTGTTTTGACCAAATTACAACTGCAAGAGATTTGCATAAAAAGATATTCCAATTGGATGGATACAATCGGATGGAAACGCCCGCGTTCTCCAGAATCCTACGACTGCCGTTTCTGGATTCCTGATGTGGAAATATATGAAAATAACTGGACTCTCATTTTGGATAAATTAGCACCATCCAATCCAGAGCAGTCACTCGAATCATCCGAAGAATAACGAAATTCAAACTGACTCTCACCAAATGCCGCAAGAGTTCAAATTAATTTTAAAAAATATCGACGCGCCAGGTTACACGAACGACCTCGATTGTTACGTGCGCCACGGTGGCTACGAAGCTTTGAAAAAAGCCTTCGAGCTGGGCCCGCGCGTTTCGCCCGACGGCGGCACGGTCAGCGGCCCGGAAAAAATTCGCAAAACGGTTTTGGAATCAGGATTGCGCGGTCGCGGCGGCGCAGGTTTTTCGGCGGGATTGAAATGGAGTTTCGTTGATCGCAAGAGCGGCAAACCCATTTATCTCATCTGCAACGCCGACGAATCCGAGCCCGGCACCTTCAAAGATCGCCAGATCATTTACAAAGATCCGCATCAGTTGATCGAAGGAATGATCATCTCCTGTTACGCGAATGATGTTCATCTCGCTTACATTTATATTCGCGGCGAATTTCCCGAAGGCGCGCGCATTTTGAAACGCGCTTTGGCGGAAGCGAAGGCGAAGAATTTCCTCGGTAAAAATATTCTCGGCAGCGATTACGATTTGGAGATTTACATTCATCGCGGCGCAGGCGCTTACATTTGCGGCGAAGAAACCGGCCTCATCGAATCGCTCGAAGGCAAGCGCGCTTATCCCCGCATCAAACCGCCGTATTTTCCGGCGATCCTCGGCCTCTACATGTGCCCGACCATCGTCAACAACGTCGAGACGCTTTGCCACGTGAAACACATCATCACGATGGGCGGCGCGGACTACGCAAAGCTCGGCACGCCCAACAACACCGGCACGCGCATTGTCAGCTTGAGCGGCCAGGTGAAAAAGCCCGGCTACTACGAAATCGAAGTCAGCAAAGTCACGCTCGGCGAATTAATCCATCACGAAAATTTCGGCGGCGGTTTGCTCGATGGCAGAAAACTAAAAGCAATTATCCCCGGCGGTTCTTCCGCGAAAGCTTTCAAAGCCGGCGAAAAATTTAAGCTCAAGAAAAAAGGCGCTGACGGCCAAATGACCACCGTCGAAGTGGACATGCTCGATTTGCCTTACGATTTTGATTCGCTCCAGGCTGCGGGCAGCATGTCCGGTTCGAGCGCGATTATTGTGATGGATGACAGCGTGGACATCGTCGAAGCCCTCGCGAACATCGCGGAATTTTACGCGCACGAAAGTTGCGGCCAATGCACGCCTTGTCGCGAAGGTTCGCTCTGGATGAGCAAAGCGCTCCATCGCATGACGCACGGCGAAGGCCGCAAACAAGACGCCGATTATTTAATCAACATCGCGCAAAATATTCAGGGCCGGACGATTTGCGCATTCGGCGAAGCCTGCTCGTGGCCGGTGTTGAGTTTCGTGAAAAAATTCAAAGACGAATTCGAAGCCAAAGGTGCCGCCGACGAATCTCGCAACCAAGGCGCTGGCCCAACAAGCGAAATGAAAATCGCGGCCAGTCCGCAACACTGATGCAGCACACAATGAAATCTGCAAAGAAAACCAAGCTGGAAGCACTGGGATTACCGCTGAGTGAATCACCAGCAGATGTGCAATTGGCTTGGAAAAAGGAAATTCGTAAACGAATGGCAGATATTCGTGCGGGCCGAGCAAAATTTATTCCTGCCGAAGTTGCAATGCGTCGTGCCTATAGAATTCTGGAAATAAACCAAGAACGTGCCAAACAGGCAGGTTCCCCTCTCATTAACACCGTGCTTCAGCGCGGTGCTAGTCGTGCAGGGAAACTTCGAGCCGTTTCAACGGCTTCACGCAAGAACGGAAAAGCCGTTAAAACGACTAAGAGACATTCTGCGCACCAAAACACCAGGTTGAAACCAGGTGTTAATGAGAACCACAAAACAGAAATCAAATACATCGACGTTGAGATGGCAGAATATGTAAGCGGCCATAAACTTCGTCTTACGTTCAATGATGCGACAAAGCGCATTGTGGATTTCGAACCATTTCTCAAGCGGGCGACCAATCCGATGTTCACGCAATATCGACGCATGAGTAAGTTTAAATCGTTCCGCATTGATCACGGCAATTTGATGTGGGGAGATTACGAACTGATTTTCCCGGTGATGGATTTGTATCGAGGAGAAATTTAATCATGTCGAACGAGCGATTCCTAACAAGATATTGGTTCAAAACCGGGGAAGTAACTGGTTTTGGCGTTACGGGTTTTTCTCTCGAAGATGCCAGACAGTTATTGGCTGAAATCAAACTCCCCGCTCACCGACTTGCCGAAATTAAAGAAATTATTGAGAACATCGATGTAAGCACTTTGGAAGCGAACCATATCCGAAATCACATGGGGCCGCCCAACTTTCGTGGCGTCTGGTATCCGTGTATGAACTTAACATGTCCACCGTGACAACAACTGAAACGAAACTAGCCCCGCCGCCGGTCGATAAGATGAAAATCAAAATCGACGGGCGCGAAATCGAAGTGCCGAAGATGATGCCGGATTGGCAGGGCAAACTTCAGCCCACGACCATGCTCCAGGCGTGCG
>JALYXC010000500.1 GCA_030947315.1 Verrucomicrobiota bacterium
GGAATGGGTCAGGCGTTCACCTGGATGCTCGACGCTTCCGTGACCTGGAAAGATGTGGATTGGCTGCGTTCACTGACTGACTTACCGATTATTTTAAAAGGAATTTGTCGCGCCGATGATGCCGAAAAAGCTATCGAACACAATGTTAATGCCATCGTCGTTTCAAATCATGGCGCGCGGCAAATGGATACTGCCCCCGCCACAATTGAAGCGTTGCCTGCGGTTGCTGCCGCCGTAAAAGGTCGCCTGCCCATTTTGCTTGATGGCGGAATTCGTCGCGGCCTGGATGTGTTTAAAGCACTTGCTCTCGGTGCTTCTGCGGTGCAAATCGGTCGTCCGGTTTTGTGGGGACTCGCGGCCAATGGACAACAAGGTGTGGAAATCGTTTTAAATTTTTTGCGACAAGAATTGGATTTAACCATGGCGTTGGCGGGTTGTCCCGATTTAAAAAATATTACGCGCGATTTAATTGGTTTTAAAAATCGGGCTGGTCAAAATTAAATTTTCTCTCGAATTTACAGCAATGTTTACCGGCACCTACACGGCCGTTGTCACGCCGTTCAAAAATGGAAAATTAGACGAACCGGCGCTGGAGCGTTTAATCAAAAGACAAATCAAAGGCGGCGTGGATGGAATTGTGCCGGTGGGCACCACGGGAGAATCGCCGACGGTGAGCTTTGAAGAGCATGTACACCTAATCAGGTTGGCCGTTAAACTTGCCGCAAAAAAAATAAAAGTGCTGGCGGGCACCGGCGGAAATTCCACAGACGAAGCTATTTTTTTAACCCAATCCGCTGAAGCCGATGGCGCG
This sequence comes from Verrucomicrobiota bacterium, assembly GCA_030947315.1. Lineage (GTDB taxonomy): Bacteria > Verrucomicrobiota > Verrucomicrobiia > Limisphaerales > CANJXF01 > JALYXC01. The sequence continues at coordinate 812 of JALYXC010000500.1, forward strand.
GATGGTTCGCTGCAAGTTGCGCCTTATTACAACAAACCGACTCAAGACGGGTTATTCCAACACTTTCACGCCATCGCGCGCGCGACAAAGTTGCCGATCATTTTGTATTCGATTCCCGGTCGCTGCGGAATCGAAATCGCCGTCGAAACGGTGGATCGTCTGCTTCACGACTGCGTAAATATTGTTGGCATCAAAGAAGCCGGCGGAAATGCTGATCGCGTCAGTCAGCTTCGCGCAGCGCTCGGAAAAAATTTTATAATTTTAAGCGGCGACGATTCCTTGACGCTGCCGTTTATGTCGGTCGGCGCGCAAGGCGTCATCAGCGTCGCGTCAAATGTGATTCCCAAAGAAGTCGCGCAAATGGTTCAAGCCTTTGCGATGGGAAAAATTGAAATTGCGCAAAAATTGCATCATAAATTTTATCCGCTTTTCAAAGATTTATTTATCGAAAGCAATCCCGGCCCGGTCAAAGCCGCGCTCGCGATGATGGGGCAAATCGAGGAGGAATATCGTCTGCCGATGGTCGCGATGACTCCGAAAAATCGCGACGTCCTGAAAGCAACTTTAAGAACTTACGGTCTGATTAAATAACCGCCGAGAGATGGGACCGAAACAATCAATGAATGAAACGTTCTCCCTCACCCCGGCCCTCTCCCCAAAGGAGAGGGAGAAAGAATTTAGCGCTGGAAAATGTTCACAATTGCTCGCATTTTACGGCGCATGGAACACGGATTCCCCTCTCCCCGGGGGAGAGGGTCAGGGTGAGGGCGAGCAACCTCAAATCTCAAGGCTGAACAATAAAATTTTCAGTAAAAGATTTTTTAACCGGCCCTTCGTGGCATTGGCGAAAAACTAAATGACAAAGATCATTATCACCGGCGCAAAAGGCCGCATGGGGCAAATGCTCGTCGCTTGCGCGGCGCGAAATCCGGAATTGCAAATTGTCGGACAGATCGACGAAGGCGACAATTTACTTTCGGTCATTAAAGCTGGCGATGTCGTGATAGATTTCAGTTTTCATTCCGCGACGGCGAAAATTGCGGAGCTTTGCGCAACCCACAAAAAGGCGTTGGTCATCGGCACGACCGGCCATTCTGATTCTGAAAAAAAACAAATCACAAATTGTAAATCGCAAATTCCCATCCTTTGGAGTTCAAATTATTCCACTGGCGTCAATGCGCTTTTCTGGCTGACGCGCAAGGCCACGGAAATTCTCGGAGCCGATTTTGATCTCGAGGTGATCGAAATGCATCATCGCTTGAAAAAGGATGCGCCAAGCGGAACTGCGACAACCCTCGCGGAAATTCTCGCCGACGTTCGCCAGCACCAATTGAAAAAAGTCATTCGTCACGGGCGCGAAGGAATTATCGGCGAAAGAACTGCTGCGGAAATTGGAATGCATTCGGTTCGCGGCGGCGATGTCGTCGGCGATCACACCGTTATTTTTGCCACGAATGGCGAGCGTCTGGAACTGACCCACAAAGCATCGAGTCGCGAAACGTTTGCCAACGGCGCGTTGCGGGCCGCCGAATGGGGCGTGAAACAACCGCCAGGAATTTATGACATGCAGGACGTGTTGGGGTTGAAGTAGTTTTAAATTTTTAATTTTAAGTTTTGAATTAAATCCAGCCAATTTTGAACTCAAAACTCAAAGCTCAAAACTCAAAACTAGTTTTCATCGCTCTTGGTTCCAATCTTGGCAGTTCGCGAGAAATTATTTTGGGCGCGATGGAATGTTTACAAAAATTTTCGGAGGAAAAAATTTTACAATCTTCGCTCTGGAAATCGTCGCCGGTAAATTGTCCGCCTGATTCACCCGATTTTATAAATGCTGTCGTTGGTTTGTTTCTGCGCGAAAATGAAACGCCGGAAAGCTTGCTCGAAAAATTACAAATGCTGGAAAAAGATTTTGGCCGGAAAAAAAAGACAATTTTAAACGAACCGCGCCCGCTGGATTTGGATTTAATCGCTTTTGGAAAAGAGATTCGCGCTTTCGGGAAATTAATTCTCCCTCATCCGCGCGCGCTGGAGAGAAAATTTGTTTTGCAGCCGCTCAGTGAAATTGCGCCAGATTTTATTTTCCCCGGCCTGAAAAAAACCGTTCTCGAACTTCTTGCTTTATTGAAGACGGGCGAAGTTTTAACTCGATTGAGCGCCGTAAGCTGAAACTGCTTCCCGTAATTCCTTTTTGTAATCGCGGGTCGGATCGCCGTAGCCTTCTTTTCTTTTTTGCAAGGCGGGCGCGATGATTTCTTGGCGCGGATCAATTTCACGTCCGAAAATTAACGGCCAAAGTCGCCGGCAATTGTTCGCAATATCCTGACCTTGTTCTTCATCAAAACTAGGCCGAAATAAATCCACCGCCATTTGTAATTCGTGAATTAATTCCGCTTCAGTCGGATGGCCGGTTTTTTTAATCACGACTCGAAATGCTTCAAGGTCTTTTTCATCAAGGCGATTTAATTTCGCGATGAGAATGTCAACAGGATGCGGAAAAGTAAAAGTGCAATTGCCGATGACAATTGATTGGGTGCGATCTTTCCAAAGAGGGCTGGTGCGAAAATTTAATTCGGAACAAACCTGGATGTAAAAGTCGGCTTGATTCATTCCCAAACCCGCTTTGCGCAGCCTCTCGCTCGCAACTCAAACTTGCCATTGAGGACACGCTTGACACGGGACTCCCCCGCGCTTTTTCGCGTGATTTATACCAACAAAAATGCTCCGCTGTTTTTGAGCATTTTTACGAGAGCTACAACGAATCCGGAAGTTCGATTTATGCAACCGGGGCGTAAATTTACGTCCTAAATCTTTTTATACCTCGTCCGTCCGGTTGTAAGAAACTTCAGAACCGCGATGGTGGGCGCATCCGTATTGGCGATTATCTCGTCATTTACGAAATTCACTACAAAGTTTTGCAAGTGATTGTTGTTGCGATCGGGCAGCGGCGGGCAATTTGTCGCTAATTCGGTGAGAAACCGGATGATTTGCAACCGTTCGATGCCAAGCAATTTGCGCAGGCGTTGTTTGAGGAGTGATGTTTGTTTGCTTTGGCGGGCACGGTGTCTTATTTTAACGCTCGACTTGCTCACTTATGAGAGATTGCGCGAAGCGGAGGAGGAATTGGATGACATCCGGGCCCACGATGCCGCTGCTCCGCGCGTGAAGACAGAAATCGCCAACGGAGAATTCATCACCTTGGCCGATTACCGAAAAGCCCGCGCCGCCAAGCGGAAATGAAGGATCGATTAATCGAAAGCCACGCAAATGCCAACAGTATTGAGAGTCAG
>JALYXC010000507.1 GCA_030947315.1 Verrucomicrobiota bacterium
ACTCGATAATTTGAGAAAAAATTTTTGGCGCTGCATCTGTTTCCAAATAGCTGGAACGCGCGCGCCAGGTTTCGTAGCCGCCTAATTTATGTTGCGCCGGCGTCGGCAGATAACCATTGTAACCATTGGCCAATTCGATGGTAAAAGTCGGTTTGAATGGACTTTGCTTTTTAATTTCCAACCCGATTTCAGCAAAAACTTCGCAGGGAACCGCGGCAATTCCCAAATCGCCAATACGAAATGTTTGGAGAATAACAGGAACTTTTTCTGGATAATCACTTAACAAAACGGTTTCCCGCGCATACACATCAGGACTCCACGAATCCAGTTGCCCGTCTTTTGTGCGATTTGCTTTGGCCAAACGTTCTTTGGCTTTTTCCACTTCGTCCCGCAACGGCTTGCGCACACCAAGCATGATTTCTTTTTGGGCCGATTTCAGCGGAACCCAATCGTGCCATTCCATTTTTTTATAAACGGCGAGAGCGTCTTCTGCGACGGCCTTGGCCACGCGCTGAATCTGCGTATAAGGCGGCTCTTTTTTTGGCGGCTCGCGGAAATTGGTGCTGTTGCAATCGCCGCTGGTGCCGTTGGACATGAGGGCGACAAAGGGCGGTTCTTGCGCATACGCGCCCAGCAACTCCTCGATCTGGTTACAAAAGGCGCCAAAGTAATCGGCAGAATAAATGTTGCCGGGAACGCCGCCGCAATAATGCATCGAATAGTTCGCCAGTACTGCAATTGGTTCTTCTTCCAATGATTGCACAGCCAAAACCGAAACATCGGGATCCGTTGGTCCAACGGGTTCGAGAAGATCCTCACTGCCGGGCGGCGGATTCATCCGGACTGAATCGTTCGTTCCGCCGAATAAATCTTTGTTGATGACGCCAGGTTTCATTTTCCAACGCCGATTGAAAACATAGCGCGGCTCATGGCCAACGCCCCATCCGATTTTTGCGGGCGCAAGATTGTTGATCGCTTGTTGAACTGCATCGGCCAAACGCAACGCGAGGAAATGCTGATATTCCTTGTCCGCGTCCGATTGAAAAATAGAAACTGCAGCCGGCGCGGAATGAGTGTGCGTGGCTGACATCAAAATATTTTCCGGAGCCAAACCAGTTTTCTCGCGAACCAATTTTTTCGCTTCATCAAAAGTTTCGCGATAAATCATGCAACTGTCCGCGACCACAAGGGCGAGCCGATTTTCTCCATCATCGAGCACGAGACAACGGGCGTGCAATTGATCGTGAATATTTGTTCCCTTGTGGTCACTCATATTTCCATTGATGGAAATGCCCATCCACGGCGAAATGTTGCTGGCCGCCGCGCCCGCGCGAAATTGTTTTGCAGATTTGATTTCTTCGGCTGAAGCGTGTTGGAAAAAAATCAAAGATGCTAAAACCAAACCGAATTTTAGAAAGTTAAACCTGAGAAAACAAATCGTTTGCACCCAGCCATTGAGCCAGTTTCTTTTTTAGAGCGCAACGCCGTAAATTCTCTGCCTGGCCGAACCAATTTCTCAACGAACGTGGCGGCGAGAAAAGAGTTCACCTGATTCATCGTTTTGAATATAAATTAAGGAAAATTAACGACTTTGGAAACCGACAACCATAACTTATGAACCCAATGACTTTGGACAAGGTTCTAACCTTTGCCGAAACCTTATCACCTACTGAACAAGAGATGCTAACGGAGCTTTTGCGAAACCGTCAGGTCGAAAATTGGCGAGAGGACACTGCAACTGAAGCGAAAAAGGCGGTCAAAAATTATCGTTCTGGAAAACTCCCAGCGCAATCCGCCGATGCGGTAATCGCTCGTCTTCGTTCAACTTTGGAGCGAAGTAACGATTGATATGCCGCGTCTTGTTCTCACGCCTCGATTCGAGCGGGCCTTCCGGCGGGGAGTTAGGAAAAATCCTGCCTTTCAGCGGCAAATTGAAGAAGCGCTACGCCGCATGGCAAACGATCCCAACGATCCACGGCTAAAGACTCATCATCTCAGCGGCAAACTAGCTGGATTGTTTGCTTGTTCGTGTGGATATGATTGTCGCATCGTTTTTGCGAAAGAGAAAATGCTGAAAGGGAACGAGGAAGTTTTGCTGTTGATCAATATTGGCTCACATGAGGAGGTGTATTGAGTCGGGAACTTTTCTCGGCTAAAGTTGTTTATGGACATTGCGAGCCAAAAAACTTGTTGGTGAGCGCTTTCCGAATAATATTCTGATACTAGACGTCTATTCTTTCGTCGAAGAATTATGCCGCCACCCGTTCAGCAAAAAACAAAATGGATTTTCGCGCAATTAAGTGCGGCGATTTTTGCGTGGCCGATTTTTATTTCCGCGGCGGAAACCAATCTTGACTCTGCGCTCTCTACGAATTCGCTTCCGCCCGTCGTGATCCGCAAAATTGATTTCGTAAGGGACATTCAGCCGATTTTAAAAAATAATTGTTACTCTTGTCACGGAGCCGAAAAGCAAAAGGGCGAATTGCGGTGGGACGTCAAATCAATCGCGCTCAAAGGCGGCGAGCATGGCGCGGAAATTCTTCCTGGAAAAAGCGCCGAGAGCCGCATGGTTCAACTCGTCAGCGGTTTAAATCCCGATTTAATTATGCCGCAAAAAGGCGAACGGCTGACGCCCGAACAAGTTGGGATTTTACGCGCCTGGATTGATCAAGGCGCGATTTGGCCGGACGGGGTTGATCTCGTGAAGTACGTTGACAAAAAAGATCATTGGGCTTTCCAAGCGCCCATCAGCCCGCCCATTCC
>JALYXC010000515.1 GCA_030947315.1 Verrucomicrobiota bacterium
AAACTCAAAACTCAAAACTCAAAACCATTTGTCGCTGCGGCAGTAGTGAAATGGCGCTGGCCGGCGGCATTCTTGGACGCGTGGATGACATGATCATTATTCGCGGCGTAAATATTTATCCCGGCGCGGTGGAAAAAATACTGCGCAGTTTTTCAGAAATTTCCCAATTCCAGATTCAGGTTGCACAAGGCCAATCGCTCGCCGAATTAAAAGTTAAAATTGAAACCAAAAAAAAATCGGCGGCGGCGATCGCTCTGGTCCGTCGCGTCGAAAAATCATTTCGGCTCGCTTTTAATTTGCGTATTCCGGTCGTGCCGGTTTTACCTGGAACGCTGCCTTGTTTTGAAATGAAGGCCCAACACTGGGCACGTAAATAATTTTAACCATGAACGAAACATGCGAGATAGCTGGCGGCGCCGTATTGCATTTGCTGCTTTTCTGATTTCCTGATAAATTTTATAACACAAACAGAATTGAAGGCTTTTATGTTGCGCTCAATCAATAAATTAAAAGGTTATCGCCTCGATGCCAGCGACGGCGAAATTGGTCATGTTAAAGAATTTTATTTTGATGATCACAGTTGGAAAGTCCGTTATCTCATCGCTGATACGGGCGACTGGTTGAGCGGGCGAAAAGTTTTGATCTCTCCGCAGGCGCTCGGCGCAATCAATGACCACGACAAAATTTTGCAAGTCAAATTGAGCCGCGAGCAGGTTGAAAAAAGTCCTTCCATCGAACAGGACAAGCCAGTGTCGCGCCAATTCGAACAAGAATATGCCAACTATTTTGGCTGGCCTTCTTATTGGCTGGATCCGCTGGCTTGGAACGCCGTGCCAATGGCCTTGCCGGCAAATTTAATTCCAAAAATTCCCGAGCAGCCCAAAGGCGACCCGCATCTGCGCGATACTAAAGAAGTCACCGGCTATCATTTGCAAGCCAGCGATGGCGAGATCGGGCACGTGGAAGATTTTATTCTTGATGATGAAGATTGGAGCATACGGTATCTGGTTGTGGATACGCGCAATTGGTGGCCCGGCAAAAAAGTTTTACTTTCTCCGCGCTGGATTAAAAAAGTAAGCTGGGGAGAATCCAGAGTATTCGTCAATACGCCGCGCGAGACGATTAAACAAGCGCCGGACTATGATCCTGATAAGACTATAATGCGGGACTATGAAACGCAATTATTCAAAGCGCACGATAAGCCTGATTATTGGTCATAAGTGGGATGGCGTAAAATCCTAATGGAAAAAATAGCGATCATTGGACTTGGCTATGCTGGACTGCCCTTGTCGCTTCTGTTTGCTCAAAATGACATTCCGGTAGTTGGCTTGGACATTGATTCAACTAAGGTCCGGTCACTACATTCCGGCCAATCTTATATCCAACACATTAAGAGCAAGTCTATTCAGCAATCATTGCGAAGCGGAAAGTTTTCAGCTTCAACCGATTTCGCCAATGTTAAAGAAGTCGAAGCGGTTCTTATTTGCGTCCCAACCCCACTCAACAAACATCAGGAACCAGACATCTCCTATATTTTAAAAACTGGAGAAACGATTGCGCCCTATTTGCACAAAGGAATGCTTATCGTTTTGGAGTCAACTACCTATCCGGGCACTACTGAAAATGATTTAAGAAAAGTTTTGGAAAATGGCTCATCCCTAAAAGCTGGAAAGGATTTTTACCTCGCCTATTCTCCCGAACGGGAAGACCCTGGCAATCCGAAATATAATCTCGCGAATATTCCAAAAATAGTCGGCGGCCTTACTCCCACTTGTCTGGCCAGGGCCAAAACACTTTATAGTCAGGCCTTTAAGACTGTTGTTTCTGTCTCTTCCTGCCGCGTGGCCGAAGCAACCAAGCTTCTGGAAAATATTTTTCGGAGCGTGAATATCGCTTTAGTCAATGAACTCAAAGTAGTCTATGCCGCGATGGGAATAGATATCTGGGAAGTTATCGCCGCCGCTAAAACCAAGCCATTTGGATACATGCCATTTTATCCAGGCCCTGGACTAGGCGGCCACTGTATTCCGATTGATCCGTTCTACTTGGCCTGGAAAGCGCGCGAGTATAGAAAACAGACTCGATTGATTGAACTCGCTGGACAGATTAATACCGCCATGCCCGAATATGTTATCAGCCGGGTAGAACAAGCGCTTAACTCTCAAAAGAAAGCAGTCAACGGCAGCAAGGTCCTCCTTATTGGACTAGCCTACAAACCAAACGTGGACGATGATCGCGAATCGCCCGGCTACGTATTAATGAATCTTTTGAAACTACGCGGCGCGGAAGTTTCCTATTACGATCCGCATGTGCCGATAGTTCGGCCCGGCCGCAACCAGGCTCATTGGGCGGGACTTAAAACCATCGCATGGAACAAGCAAACCATTTCGAGTTTTGACGCAGTCATAATTTCCACTCATCACGATTCTACCAACTACAAGGAACTAGCTCAATGGGCGAAGTCCATTATAGATACTCGCAATGTCATGGCCCGAAGGACAAGTTCCATCTCGAACAAGGTGGATTTTAAGATTTGGAAAGCTTAGAAGTCTAAATCTCCTTCACTAGCCTTGCATCAAAGCGAGGGTAAAATCTAAAAAGCTGATTCCAACTCCGCCAACTTCATCGAAGCAATTTCCCATTTCTGGCCGAGCGAATGCAAACTCTCTTCGCTGCCGGAAAGTTCCCGATTAACTTCCTGGGCGCGGCCCGGCACGGAATAGGTTTCCGGTTTTTCCAATTCCACGGTTAATTCTCCGCGCCGTTTTTCCAGCTCGCTAATTTCCTTTTCCAAAGCGTGCACGATTTTTTGCTGCTCTTTTTGTTCGCGAGAACGGGACTGGCGCAACTCCGCGTCACTTCGTTTTTGGTCCTTTGACTTCGCGCTTTGTTTATCTGTGGAAATCGGTTTTGGAATTTCTTTCCGGTTCGTGGAGGTGAGCGCGGCCTGCGCGGAAATTGCGGCGGTCTTGTCCAAATAATATTGGTAATCGCCCGAATAATGCGTGAGTTGGCCGGCGTTCACATGAACAACGTGATTGCTGATCTGGCGGATAAAATAAACGTCGTGTGAAATAAAAATCAGCGTGCCTTGAAATTGTTTTAGCGCGCCGATCAGCGCGTCAATACTCGCCATATCCAGATGCGTCGTCGGTTCATCCATCAACAAAAGATTCGGCGGATCGAGCAGCAGTTTTACAAGGGCGAGACGGCTTTTTTCGCCGCCACTCAAGACGCTGACTTTTTTAAAAACGTCATCGCCGCGAAATAAAAACGAGCCGAGCACCGTGCGAATAAATTGTTCGGTGACGCGTTGCGGCGTGTCCATCGCTTCTTCGAAAACCGTGTTCTTTACGTTTAAATTCTCGACGCGATATTGCGAAAAGTAACCTTCCTTGGCGTTGTGACCGAGTTCGCGCGTGCCGCCTTGAATTTTTAAAACGCCCGCCAGAATTTTTAACAAGGTGGATTTCCCAGCGCCATTCGGACCAACTAAAACAGTGCGTTGGTCGCGTTCGGCTTGAAATTCCATTTTGCGGTAAATGATATTTTTGTCGTATGCAAAATCAACATCCTTCAACGTAATGACTTTCAATCCGCTGCGTTGCGGTTGCGGAAATGAGAATTTTATTTTTTTCTCGTCGTTGGTCGGCGCTTCGATTTTGTCCATGCGCTCGATTTGTTTCAGCTTGCTTTGCGCCTGCGACGCTTTGCTGGCTTTAGCGCGAAAGCGGTCGGCGAATTCCTGCAAGTGCGCGATTTCCTTCTGCTGATTTTTGTAGGCGGCAAGCAATTGAACTTCGTTCGCAGCGCGTTGCGCGAGGTAATCTTCGTAAGTGCCGCGATAACGAATAAATTTTCCCGAACGAATTTCCACGATGTGGCTGACGAGTTGATTTAGAAACTCGCGGTCATGCGAAATCATTAAAATTCCGCCGGGATACGACTTCAAATATTCCTGAAACCATTGCAGCGATTCGAGATCGAGATGGTTCGTTGGTTCGTCGAGAATCAGCAAATCCGGTTCCTGGACGAGCAATTTTGCGAGGTGCGCGCGCATGACCCAACCGCCGCTCATTTCGCGCGCGGGCCGATGAAAATCTTTTTCCCGAAAACTCAACCCGTGCAAAATTTGTTTTGCTTTCGGTTCGAGTTGATAACCGCCCAGCTCAATAAAACGATCTTGCACGGTGTGATAATCTTCACCATCCGTAATCGCATGAAACGATTCATCATTCGCGCCCGATTCCTGCGCTTCAAAAGCGCTCACCAACTTTTGTAATTTTTTTATTTCGGGCGTGATAGCCATCGCCA
>JALYXC010000529.1 GCA_030947315.1 Verrucomicrobiota bacterium
ATATAAATTTCCGGTTCTTTTTTCAAAGTGTTCAGCCAAATACCGTGGCAGATATTAAATTTTCCATTTTCTTTGCCCGGCCCGCCGATTGTGCGGATAAGTTTGCCGTCTTTGGAAAAACGATGCACCAGTTGGCTGCCGTAACCATCCACCACATAAATATCGCCGTTGGGACCGATCGCCACATCGGTCGGATTATCAAAAGTGAATTTAATGGAAGTCGGCGTTTCTTCGTTCACCTGGCCGATGCGCAAAAGGATATTTCCTTTAAGATCGGTTTTCGTCATGCGGCAACCGGGTTTATTTTCGGTGAAGTATAAATATTCCTGGCCCTGTTCCTTGCTCCAATAAAGTCCATGCGCCGAATGGGTAAAAGTGTCGGCGGAAATTCCTTTTTTGAGAGCGGCTTCTTCTTCCCAACTTTCCAACAAATTTCCGGCGCGATCGAAAATCATCAAGCCTGGTTTGGTGCGCGTCAAAACATAAATGCGATCTTTGGAATCAGCGACAATGCCGCAACCGAAACCGTATTTGGCGCCATCGGGAATAACGCCCCAGTTTTCTACCAGTTCATAAGTGTGATAACCAGAGCCGAGTCGAATTGTTGATTTAGGTTCGATCCCGCGTGTCGCCGTGGGAAAACTCAAGCCGGCGGTGGCCAAGCCGGCCATCTTCACAAAATCACGACGCGTGAAACGGCGTGGAAATATTTTTGCGGTTTTCATAAAAAAGAAGAATCGCGCCAGGCTCTAATGTTTATTTCAGAACCGCCCCGTGGAATTCATTCCAATCGTCCAGATTATTTAAGTTGACCGCATCGCGGAAAGCGCATTCGTCATCGGTGCACGCGCTGGCACTGAAAATATTTTTGCGCGTGGCTTCATCGTGAATGTATCCTTTGATGGAGGCGTTTAATTTTGCAATATTCGCTTCATCGAGTTTTACGCCGGACTGTTTTTTAATCCACGCCTCGAATTGCGGATAGGTTGGCTTTTCCTTTTTGATGTAATCCAAAACTTTTTGGCGATCAAGGCCCAGGCCGCTAATGACCATTTGATCAAAACCCTGGCCGGCGCCCGGATAACCTGCGGCAAGTTTCCCGCACGCTTCGAGTGAAGCCTTGACCCAAAGTCGCGGCAAATGAAGCACGCCCAATGGGCCTGCGGTTCCAGAACTGATAAGGGGCACGATTGTATTCATATTTTTTTATTTTAGTTTTTTAGAAGTTGGGGAATAAATTAAAAAGTAGCGGCGCGGCAGTCAATGTAAATTTTCCGCGCTGGTTTCAAATTCCAATCAGGCCGCGCTCGTTTTAAATTCTGGAAAAAATGGATTATGCAATTTTTGTTCGCCGACCGTGGTCAAAGGGCCGTGCCCCGGACAAAGAATCGTCTCATCAGGCAACGTAAAAATTTCCTTTCGATTCATTCTGAGTGCTTCCTCGTAGGAAATCATTCCGCCGCCCATCGAACAGCAGAAAATCGCGTCACCGGTAATCGCGACCGGTTTTTTTAATCCGGAAATCACATAAGTAATTCCTCCTCGCGCGTGACCGCTGGTTTGGCGCGTTTCAATTTTTAAATGGCCCAGCGAAAAAACTTTCCCGGCGCGAAAGGGTTCTGCCTCACCAAACGATTCCAATTCGCAAACATACGCCGGCGCGGAAGTGGCCTGTTTCAAATTTTCCAAGTCCGCGACGTGATCCACGTGAGTGTGCGTGAGTAAAATCAATTTGATTTGCAAATTATTTTTCTCAGCGAATTTCACCAGAACCGCTGCATCTGCGCCCGTGTCGAAGGCGGCGGCTTCTTTGGTTTGCGGATCAAAAACCAAATACGAATTAACCATCATATCTTCGTAAATGGTGTTGAAGCAGGCCAATCCCTCCACTTCATGCGGCGGCGGATACCAATTTTTTCTGCCGAGAGCCAGGAGCGGTTTGGCGGCGAGATGGAGAGGAGAAGAAATTTTCCCAACGAGCGCTTCATCAAATTCGCCCGATTTTATTTTTTCCAAATTAGCGACCGACATCTCCGCGCTTTTGGCCAGAGCGGCATCGCTTAATTTCAAGCCGCGCTGGGCTTTGCCAATCACGTCGTGAAAATTATCTTCCAAAGGAATATTTTCCATTTGAAGAAAGTTTATGAATTAAATTTTAAAAAGGAATAAAAAATTTCCCGCGCGGCGAATTGGGATTCGATCAAGTGGAAAGAAATTATTTGCTAAATCTGAAAAAACCGATATTGATATTATGTGTCTCTGGCCTGAGTGGGCCAATCGGACAACAAAAAAAGGCGACCCTTCCGTGTGGGCCGCCTTTTTCCTTTTATAGTTTTAACTATTCTTTGACAGTCAATTTGTTTTCCACATCGCGCACCCCGCCGATTTTTTTGGCAATATCGCCCGCCGCCGATTTTTGGTCGCGCGTCGCCACAAAACCGCTGAGTTGCACGGTTCCTTTAAAAGTGTTCACGCTGACATCGGGAAATTTATAAGAGGTGTTTTCGGCCAACGCCGCTTTGACTCTCGAGGTAATCGTGACGTCATCCGCCGCTTCGCCCGGAGTTTTTTCTCCTTTAGGAACTTCGACCGTGACTTCTGATCGTTTTTTTTCGCAGCCCGTGACGAGGAGAGCCGCGGCGAGTAAACCGATCGATAGTAGAGTTCTGATTTTATTTTTCATATTTTTGTATTCAGGATTTTTATTGCGCTTTGTTTGTAACGATTTTGAATCAGAAATGCTATCAGGCAAATGATTATTTGTGCCGAGGAAATTTCCTGCTGTTAATTCATAATTTTCCCGTAAACCGAACCAATGGCCGCTCGATAATTGTTCAGCGTGCTTTGGAATTCTTCGCCGCTTTTAAATCCGCAGCGCACTGCCAGACGATGGAACGCCGCTGGATCGTCCGGCAATAATGTTTCTCCCGCAAAACTCCAACGGCGCAAAATTCCTTCCACGCGCCGCAGCGCCCGATAATTTTCAATGAGCAATTCCGCCTCGTTCTTTGGCAAAACTTTTTCTTCCAGACTGCGCTGGAGAACTTTTAAAGTATTGGCTTCCTGCCAGCCGTGAGCCAGACAAAAAATTTGCGCGATAAATTCCGCGTCCATCAATCCGCCCGCGCCGGTTTTAATCGCCAGATTTCCTTTTCCGGCCGGCGTGCGTTCTTTTTCGATTCGTTGGCGCATTCGGGCAATTTCTTTTTTCCATTGCGGATTGAAAGCGGCGGGCGGCTGCGCTGGATTTCGGAAATCGGTTAACGAGGCCGTGAGCTTTTGCAATTCTTTTCCAATTTTTAAATCGCCGGCCACCGGACGAAGGCGCGTGAGCGATTGAATTTCCCACAGTTGCGCGCGCTGGCGATAATACTCGGCGAAAGCGGGCAGTGTATTAACGAGCAATCCTTTTTCGCCATCAGGACGCAGCCGCGCGTCTACCAAAAAAACCACGCCCGCCTCCGTTTGCGTTGAAAGCAAATCAATTATTTCCACGGCCAGTTTTTGCAGCGCCGGCAAATTTTTCGTTTTGGAATGAGCCACGAAAATGACATCCAGATCGGAGCCGTAATTGATTTCTGAACCGCCCAACTTTCCCAGACCCACAATGCAAAACGGCGCGATTTTAATTTTATGTTTTTTCAAAACCACATCCACAGCGTATTGCAGAGAAGCATCCGCCAGCGCGGACAGTTCGATTAAATTATGTTCAAAATCGGCCAGCCCCAAAATATCGCGCAGTCCGATGCGCATCAATTCGGCCTGACGATAACGACGCAGCCAAAGGAATTGATTTTCATCGCGGAGTCCGTGGCGCAAATCATTTAATATTTCGTCGGAATTTTTTTGGCGTCGGAGTCGCCCGCTCAATTCCAATTCATCCACCAAATCCGGAGTGCGGATGGCGATTTCCGCGAGGAATTCCGACCGATCAAAAAGAAGCAATAACAATTCAAACAAAGAAGGATTACTCGTCCAGGTTTCATACAACGTGGCGCGGGCGCCGTAGCCCGCAATGAAACTATCAAGCCGGGCGAGAACCCGGTCCGGGTCGGACAAGTTTTGATTTTTGATTTTTGATTTTTGAGTTTCGGAAATTTGCGCTTCATTTTTGTTGAGAGTTGTTTTCGGGCAGAGCGCAAAAAATTTCGGCAACAATTCCCGAGCCAGTTCTGTCGTGCGGGAAGAGACATGGACGTAGCCGGGGCCTTGCCCAAAATTTTTGATCAAATGAAAGGCCTTTTCCGCGTCTTTAAAACTGTGTTGGGTGAGAAGCGTTTTCCATTGCACCGATTCATTTTCAAAATCGCGCGGGAGAAATTGCGCTTCATCCGGTTTTTCTTCCTGCAATAATTGTTCGTAGATTCGCCGGACATTGCTGGTGTGGATTTTGCGAGCGCTCTCAAATTTTTCCAGCGAATCAAATCCCATCAGCGCGGCCAGGCGCGCGAGCGCTTTTCGTTCGATCGGAATCGTATGGGTTTGCTGATTATTTTCCATTTGGAGACGGTGCTCGATGTCGCGCAGAAAAAAATAAGCCTCGACCAGATTTTGCGCGTCGCTGGGCGGCAGCAATTTATATTCGACCAACTTCTGCAAGGTTGGAATCGTTTGGGCGCCCTGCAAAAAAGGAATTTTTCCCGCGCGCAAAAGTTGAAGAGTTTGCGTAATGAATTCAATTTCGCGAATACCACCGCGGCCGAGTTTTACGTTGCGATCGATTTCGCCGGCTTTGATGACTTCATTTTCAATGCGCTGTTTGACCGCGGCAATTTCGCGCACGACCCGTTCATTGAGCGAACGCGGATAACGAAAAGGCTGAATCATCTCCAAAAATTCCGCAGCCAGTTGCGCGTCGCCCGCCACGCCGCGCGCTTTGATCAGCATCATTCGTTCCCAGGTTTGTCCCCATTGCGCATAATAATTTTCATAACTTTCCAAGGAACGCGCCAGCGGCCCAGATTTGCCTTCCGGCCGCAGCCGCAAATCAATTCGAAACAAAGTTCCGGCGGAGGTCATTTGTCCGACTTCTGCAATAAAAGATTCCGCGAGCCGAATAAAAAATTGATGGTTGCTCAAACCTTTTCCAGTTTGTTCCGTCGCGCGCGGCGGAGTTTTAAAAACAAATCCCTCTTCGCCATACACAAATAAAACGTCCACGTCCGAACTGTAATTTAATTCCTGGCCGCCCAGTTTTCCCATGCCTAAAACGCAGAAGGGAGTTGGTTGCCAGCGGCCTTGGCTATCGAGATGAAAAGGTTTTCCGAACCGCTCGGTTTGTTTTGCCTGGCACAATTGCAAAACGGCTTCCAGACAAACATCGGCTACGTTCGAAATTTCACCGACGATTTCCAGAAGCGTTCCGCGCCGGCTCAAATCACGCGCCGCAATGCGCAACATTTCACGTTGTTTAAATTCGCGCAGGCGGGCGAAAGCTCCCGCAAAATCCCCCGCTTCCAGAAAATTTTTCAACCAGCGTTGAACTTCGCGGCGAAGACCTTGCACTTGTCGGGGATGCGCCAGAAATTCTGGATCAAGACTCGCGAGCCAATCGGGATGGCCAATTAATAATTCACTCAACGCTTGCGAAGCGCTGAAAAGTGAAACGATAATTTGCGCTTGTTCCGCAGAAATATTTTTTAAAAAACTGGCCGCGCTGGTTTTTTGAAATTGATCCAGATAATTTTGGGCGCGGGATGGATCGGCGCAGAAAGAGAGCGCTTTTTTCCAGGCTTGTGATTGCATGAGGATTTAAAATTAAAATCGAATCGGCATTCGGACAATCTCCAAACAAAACCAATTTTGGAAGAATCTGTTTCCGAATTTCGGCTCGACAAAAAAGGAGCCGTTCTCGTTTATCTAAATGGAATGAAAGTTAAAACCATCGGTTACACCA
This sequence comes from Verrucomicrobiota bacterium, assembly GCA_030947315.1. Taxonomy (GTDB): domain Bacteria; phylum Verrucomicrobiota; class Verrucomicrobiia; order Limisphaerales; family CANJXF01; genus JALYXC01. The sequence continues at coordinate 5,897 of JALYXC010000529.1, forward strand.
ATCTGGGCGGCTGGGATGAGCAGGCGGAACATTCTGCCAGCGTAGTGGCGCCGCTTATTTTGAATCTGGTCGCTCCGCAAAGCGTGGTGGACGTCGGCTGCGG
>JALYXC010000542.1 GCA_030947315.1 Verrucomicrobiota bacterium
GTCTGGTTGGGGCGGTGACATTAACGCCTTCGCAATTGGCCAACATCGTTGATCAGCTTACCTACGTGAACATCCACACCACAAATAATCCGAGTGGAGAAATTCGCGGCCAACTCTTGCGCTAATTAAAAGTGCCGCCTTCATATTAGGCAGACTTAATTTTGCATCCCAGTTAAATCAATCCTGCGGTTTCGGGAAATTCGCACAAAATATTCAAGCTTTGCACAGCCTGCCCGCTGGCGCCTTTGACGATGTTGTCAATCGCGCTCATCACGATGAGACGGCCCGTGCGCGCGTCGAGTCGCCAGGCGATTTCAATGATGTTGGTGTCGGTTACATTTTTTGTGTCGGGCAAATTTTTTCCTTCGAGCAGGCGCACAAAAGGTTCGTGGCCATAGGTGGCCTGATAACATTTGGAAATTTTTTCCTGAAGCGCCGCCATTTCCGCCTCGTTTGAAAAATGTTTTTCGGGCGCCAGATAAAGCGTGGTCAGGATTCCACGATTGACCGGAATCAAATGTGGAACGAATTGAATGATCACTGGCTCGTTGGCAGCCAGGGAAAGTTCCTGTTCGATTTCGGAGAGATGACGATGTTTGGGAATGCCATAAGGCCGAGCGCTTTCATTGCATTCCACAAAAAGATAATCGAGTTCAGCTTTGCGTCCAGCGCCGCTCACGCCGCTCATCGAATCAGCAATGATGCCGCTAAATTTTATTACATTGGCTTTGAGCAACGGAATGATCGGAAGCAAAATGCTGGTCGGATAACAGCCCGGCGAAGCGATGAGCGAAGCTATTTTAATTGTGTCACGATAAATTTCCGGCAAGCCGTAAACAGATTTTGCCAGCAAATCGGGAGCGGGATGTTCGTGCGCATAAAATTCTTTATAGGTCACAGAATTTTTCAAACGAAAATCGGCGCTGAGATCAATGACTTTGCAACCGTTTTCCAAAAGAGGAATGGCAAATTCCGCCGCCACGCCATGAGGCAGTGCGAGAAAAACAATTTCCGCCTGCCGGGCCAGCAGTTCAGCATTTGGTTCGCTAAAACGAAGAATTTTAGCGCGCGGATGATTGGAAAATTTTGGAAAAATTTGCGCAATGGTTTGCCCGGCATACTGGCGCGAAGTGACTGCGCTCAGTTCGAGGTGCGGATGGTGCAACAGTAATCGAACCAATTCTTCGCCCGAATAACCAGAGGCGCCGACAATGGCAACTTTTACAAATTTCATATAATTTTCTGCGGCAAAGATGCCGAGACCCGAGTTCAAAAATAAATTTTACGAATCTTCAGCAAATTTAGACTTCATTTAAAAACAAAAAACCCCGCCAGCGCAAGCCAACGGGGAATTCGTAAACCAAATTGGATTAACGTTTGCTGAATTGATAACGTTTACGCGCGCCAGGCTGACCGTATTTTTTGCGTTCTTTCATGCGCGGGTCGCGCGTGAGGAAACCTTCTGATTTCAATGTCGGACGCAAATTAGGGTCAGCTTCAATCAGAGCGCGCGAAATTCCGTGGCAAACCGCGCCGGCCTGGCCGGAGGAACCACCGCCCGCCACACTCACCTGCACATCAAACTTATTGACGTTTTCGGTCACACTCAAGGGCTGCGTCACGATGGTGCGGAGCGTTTCGGTTAAAAAATAATTTTCGTAGGAACGGCCGTTGACGGTGATTTTGCCGGAACCGATAGCCAGCCGCACGCGCGCGACTGAAGTTTTGCGGCGACCAGTGCCGAGGAATTGCTGAATTTTTTCTGCCATATTTAAAAGGAAAAGTTTTTAAGTTGAGAGCCGGGAGATTTATTTGAGGACGGTTAAAGCAGCCGGTTGTTGAGCGCTGTGAGGATGCTCGGCGCCTTTATAAACTTTTAATTTTGTCATTAGCGTGCGGCCCAAACGATTTTTGGGGACCATGCCGCGCACGGCGTGAGTAATCAGTTTTTCCGGATGCTTCGCGCGAATCTGGGCGACAGTTTTAAATTTCTCGCCGCCTTTCCAACCGGAATAGCTCATGAAAGTTTTATCACTTTCTTTTTTTCCGGTGAGACGAATTTTTTCGGCATTGATGACAACTACAAAATCGCCGGCGTCCAGATGAGCCGTGTAGATCGGCTTGTTTTTTCCGCGTAGAACATCGGCGACTTGCACAGCGAGCCGCCCCAGAATGGCTCCGTCCGCATCAATTACGTGCCACTTCCGGTCAACCAAATTAATTTTCGGCAAATAAGTTTTCATTAAAGTTCAATTAAGAAGCGGAAAAAATAACAAGAGCGCAGGTGAAGTCAATAAACCATTTTGGGAAAAATAGTTGTTTATTTCGCGCGATATTTCTAAGAGCGTGTTTTAAAAGGGGTGGTGCGGGCGACTCGCCCGCCCTCGGTCGGCGACCCGCCGACCGGAACGACGGAAACATCAATTGCCAAAAAATCGTTTTCATTGGTTCGAAGCGTTGTTTCTTCATTCTGTCCGGCGG
>JALYXC010000550.1 GCA_030947315.1 Verrucomicrobiota bacterium
GGTTTTTCTTCGATGAGCGCATACGCGGGCAACCAGATCGGTTCGGTTTCGCGAAGCTGCGCCAATTTTTTTTTCGCGAGCAACAAAATCCATTCGCGCAAACTCAAAACGACAATCAAAATCACCATGAGCAAAAAAATTCCAGTGACCACCGCATCGAGCATCCAGTTGAAATGCAAAGTGCGATTGGTTTTCAACGCCTTTTCCGCAATTTCAATTTGGGTTGTTTCGCCAGTTGTTTTAGCCGCCATCAACGACTGTTGCAGCGCTGGCAATTTTTGTTCCACAATTTTCGCGGACGCCAGAAATCCAATTCTTGGATCGGAATGAAAAATTTTCTGCGCGCCAGCCGTCATTGTAACGGCAAGAAGCCAAAGCAGCGGAATCAAAGTAACGAGTGCGAATGAAATATTCTTTTTTGCCGTCTTGGTTTTTTCATGGTGGCCGTCCGCAAGGACGATCTTTAAAATGACGGTCGTCGCGAGACAAAGCGCGATGGCGGCGAGAAGTTGATTGGCAATTCCGAAAAGCGGCCAAAGAGAATTAATTCCACCGAGCGGATCTTTGACACCTTGAATTAAAAAATATCCCCAACCGCTCACCATCAGCGAACTCGCAATCCAGTTTGCCGCGACATTTTTTGTTTCGCCGAGCGGCTTCCAAAAATGGCCCAATAAATCCTGCAACAAATAACGCCCCACCCGCGTGCCGGCGTCGAGCGTCGTTAAAATAAAGAGCGCTTCAAACATGATCGCGAAGTGATACCAAAGATCCAGACCGCGCCCGTTCACGACTTTGGAAAAAATATTTGCCATACCCACCGCCAGCGTGGACGCGCCGCCAGTGCGGCCAAACAAAGTTTTTTCGCCGAGACTTTTCGCGAGTGAATTCATTTGTTCAACGGTCACGGGAAAACCGAGTGCGGAGATTTTAGCGACGGTTACGGCCGCTTCGCCTTTGATATTGATGCTGAAATAAATTCCCGGCTCCAAAGTGCAAGCGGCGATCAAAGCCATAATCGCCACGAGCGATTCCAGACACATGGCACCGTAGCCAATGGGTCGCGCATAACTTTCGCGACTGAGAATTTTCGGCGTGGTGCCGCTGGCAATTAAAGTATGAAAACCGGAAATCGCCCCGCAGGCAATCGTGATAAAACAAAATGGAAATAATTTTCCGGCGACGACTAAACCTGAGCCATCCACAAATTTGCTTACGGCGGGCATTTGTAATTTTGGCAGCACCAAAAAAATTCCGAGTGCCAGGGCGAAGATTGTGCCGAGCTTCATGAAAGTGCTGAGATAATCTCGCGGCGCGAGCAAGAGCCAGACCGGTAAAACACTCGCGGCCAATCCGTAAAAAATAATTGTCCACGCCAACGGCAACGCGCCGACGGTAAAAATTTTTGCGAGATTAGGATTTTGATGCACGAATTGTCCGCCCCAAACCGCAAGCAGCAAAAAAATAATTCCAATCACGGACGCTTCCAAAACTTTTCCCACGCGCCAGAAACGAAGATAATTTCCCATCAACATCGCGATAGGAATGGTCGCGCCAACAGTGAAAATTCCCCACGGACTTTCGGCGAGCGCTTTGACTACGACCAACGCGAGCACGGCCAATAAAATAATCATGATGCCGAGAATTGCCGCCATCGCGATGTAGCCGGCGGGATTGTTCAATTCTTCCTTCACCATTTGGCCGAGCGATTTTCCGTCCCGCCGCAAGGAACAAAATAAAATAACAAAATCCTGCACCGCGCCGCCCAGAACCACGCCGATTAAAATCCAAAGCGTGCTGGGAAGATAACCGAATTGCGCGGCGAGAACTGGGCCAACCAACGGCCCCGGCCCTGAAATCGCCGCGAAATGATGACCGAACACAATCCACTTATTCGTTTTGCAAAAGTCTTTTCCATCATCGTGCACCTCGCAGGGCGTCGCGCGACGATCGTCGAGCATCAAAACTTTTACCGCAATCCATTTGGAATAAAAACGATAGGCGATGGTGTAAGTGCAAAGCGCGGCGATCAGAATGTAAATGGAGTTGAGCGATTCTCCCCGATGAAAAGTCAGAATGGCATACGCCCCAGCGCCTGCAATCGCAATGAGCAGCCAGATTATTTTAACAGCAATTTTTCTCATTAACTATCGCAGCATGACAAACGTGTCGGAAAAAATGAATTTAAAATCGTTCGTTAAAAGCCACCGCTTCTTCATATTTAATTCCGCTACCGCCAAAAATATCGAGAGCTGAGCCGATCGTGAGATCAATTTTGCCTTTTCCAATGCGGGTGACTTCTTCCAGATCGCTCATGGAACGAGCGCCGCCCGCATAGGTGACCGGAATTGAAATCCATTGCGAAAGTTTTTCAACCAGTTCCAAATCAACGCCGCGACAAAGTCCTTCCACATCGGCGGCATGAATTAAAAATTCATCGCACCATTTTGAAAGCTCGTTAAATATTTTTTGGTCGAGAACCAACTCGGTGAATTTTTGCCAGCGATCAGTCACGACAAAATATTGGTCACCAACGCGGCGACAACTTAAATCCAAAACGAGCCGTTTCTGGCCGATTTTTCGCGTCAAAACTTTTAACCGATCGCCATCGAATTGTCCTTCAGGAAAAATCCAGGAAGTAACGATGACATGCGACGCGCCCGCGTCGAGATATTCGGGCGCATTTTCCAAATTTATTCCGCCGCCGATCTGCAATCCGCCCGGAAAAACTTTTAGCGCGCCCCGCGCTGCCGCTTCATTTCCCGCGCCGAGCATAATGAGATGTCCACCTTTGAGATCATCGCGGCGGTAAAGTTCTGCATACCAGGAAGCTGGACGTTCCGAAATAAAATTGGTTTGTAACGTCGCAGGATTTTCCGTCAACGAACCGCCGACGATTTGTTTAACTTTTCCTTCGTGAAGATCAATGCAGGGGCGGAACATTTCAAAAATTTTATATTTTATATTTTAAATTTTGAATTTTAAAAATCGGGTTCACAAATATTTTTGCAAGAACGGTTTTAATTCCGTTTTTGTTTTAGCCGGCCAGAATTTTTTATCGGTCATAATGGAGTTTTTCAGCGCGTCATGGCACGGCCAATTTGGTTCGTTAGGAATTTGCGAAATGACTCGCGCGATAATGTTTTTGGCCGTGACCGCATTTTTAATTAAATTATCAATCACCATTTCCACCGTGACATGCGCTTCATCCGTTTTCCAACAATCGTAATCCGTAATCATGGCCATGGTGGCATAAGCGATTTCCGCTTCGCGCGCGCATTTGGCCTCGCCCAGACTCGTCATGCCGATCACGTCGTAACCTGCTTTGCGATTGGTGGCCGATTCGGCGCGCGTGCTGAAAGCCGGGCCTTCCATGTTCACGTAAGTGCCGCCGTCATGAACCCGGGCCTGGAGCGCGCGTGCATTTTTTAAAAGCAATTGTCGCAACTCCTCACAAATCGGATCAGCAAAAGCAATATGCGCCACAATTCCGCGTCCAAAAAAAGTGTGTTCAAACGAGCGCTTGGTGCGATCGAAATATTGCGTCGGTAAAACAATGTCGCACGGTTTGTATTTTGCCTGCAACGAACCGACCGCGCTCACGCCAATGATCCATTGAACGCCCAGCTTTTTTAGACCCCAAATATTGGCGCGATGATTCAATTCACTGGGCAAAAGGCGATGACCGCGGCCATGTCGCGGGAGAAAAACCACTTCGCGGCCGGAAAGCTGGCCGGTGAGAAAATCATCTGAAGCCGCGCCGAAAGGCGTTTTTATTTTAATCCATTTTTGTTTGGTGAAACCTTCGATATGATACAAGCCGCTGCCGCCAATAATTCCGATGCGAAAATTTTGCATAAGAAAACTTAAACAAAAGAAACGAAATGCCACAGAATTTTTTTTCCCAGTCAGGCCCGTGTGGGGTAGCACCTGCCTCCGGCGGGTGCAAAGCAATATTATAGAATTCGCACCCGCCGGAGGCAGGTGCTACCCGGTCGTGCGTTTATGGCTTAGGCTGTTACCCTTAAACGATGAACGACTTCGGAAAATTATTGGTCATTGTCGGATTGGTAATGGCGGGCGTCGGACTTTTGATTTGGCTGGGCGTCGGCAAAAACTGGCTCGGAAAACTGCCCGGCGACATTCATTACACCAAAGGAAATTTTAATTTTTATTTTCCACTGGCCACCAGCTTGCTCATC
>JALYXC010000577.1 GCA_030947315.1 Verrucomicrobiota bacterium
ATCGCCATACTTTGTGTGTGTCCACGCAAGTAGGCTGCGCGTACGGCTGCAAATTTTGTGCGAGTGGGCTGGAAGGCTTCAAACGAAATTTGCGCCCCGAAGAAATCATCGAACAAGTTCTCGCGACGGAACGATTAAACAGTCTTGAATCTAAAGTCTTGAGTCTTGCGTCACCGGCCGGACTCAAGACTCAAGACTCAAGACTCAAGACTAATCCCAAGACCCAAGACTCAAGACTCGTGACTAACCTGGTCATTATGGGAATGGGCGAGCCTTTAGCGAACTACGATAATTTAATTAAAGCGCTGAAAATTTTAAACGCGCCCTGGGGCGGCGGAATCGGCGCGCGCAAAATTACGATTTCCACGAGCGGACTCGCGCCCCAAATTCGTCAACTCGCCCAGGAACCGTTTCAATTTCGTCTGGCCATTTCCTTGCATGGCGCGACCGATCAAACGCGCAGTAAAATCATGCCGATCAATAAAAAATATCCCCTGCGCGAACTCACCGCGGCGTGCGAATATTATCAACAGAAAAAAGGGCGCATGATCACACTCGAATATATTTTAATCGCCGATGTGAATGATGGACTCGACCAAATCAAGCCGCTCACGCAACTCGCTCTTCGCCTAAACGCGAAAGTAAATTTGATTCCTTACAACCCGGTGGAAGATTTGCCGTGGGTTCGCCCGACCGAACAAGCGCAGGAGAATTTTCTGGCCGCGCTCGAAAAACAAAACGTGATCGCCACTTTGCGCCGCGAAAAAGGGAGCGATATTGACGCGGCTTGTGGACAATTACGTTTGAAAACGGAAAAGGAAGTGAGTCTTGCGTCCAAAGTCTTGAGTCTTGATTCACTCCGCACATAAGACTCAAGACCTAAGACTCGAGACTTTGAAATATATGATTGCTCTGATTGATTACGATTCCGGCAATTTGCGCAGCGTCGAAAAAGCGTTGAGAAAAGTCGGCGCAGATGTTCGCATCGTGCGGCGTCCCGAGGAAATGAAAGAGGCCCGCGCGGTGGTTCTGCCTGGCGTCGGCGCCTTTGATGATTGCCTGAACGCGCTGCAAAAACAAGATTTGCTCGCGGGCGTGCGGGATTTTATTAAAACCGGAAAACCTTTTCTCGGCATTTGCGTTGGTTATCAGGCGTTATTTGAAAAGAGCGACGAGTTCAATAGCTGCGCGGCGGGTCTGGGAATTTTTCAGGGAAAAGTCGGGCGTTTTTCCAAAAAGAACGGCCTGAAAATTCCGCAGATTGGCTGGAATCAAATCGAAATCGCGCAGTCCAATTGTCCGCTTTTCAAAAATATTCCAAACGAAAGCTATGTTTATTTTGTGCACAGCTTTTTTCCGCAGCCGCTGGATCAATCCATTGTTGCCACGCGGACAACTTATGGCGAAACTTTTGCGTCATCCATCTGGAAGGAAAATATTTTTGCCACGCAATTTCATCCGGAAAAAAGCCAAACTATCGGATTGCAGCTGCTGAAAAATTTTGTGAATCTGACGAATTAATTTTTAAATTATTTGTTCCGGCGGTTTTTTAGGACTGGAACGAAAAGCATTTTTTTCCTGTTAAATTTTCATGAGAAAATCTTTCTCAATTTTCCGTTCTTTCTCCGGCTTCACTCTAATTGAGTTATTAGTGGTCATCGGAATCATCGCGATTCTCGCTGGATTATTATTGCCCACGCTTAGCCGCAGTAAAGATTCCGCCCAACAAATCAAATGTGGGGGCGGTTTGCGACAGCTTGGTTTGGCGGCGCGAATGTATTGGGACGATAATTCAGAAAACGCATTTCGCTACCGCATTGGCGCGACCAACAACGGCGTGATTTATTGGTTCGGGTGGCTGCAAAATGGAGCGGAAGGCGAGCGCGATTTTGACGCAAAACAAGGCGCGCTGTATCCTTATTTGCAAGAGCGCGGCGTGGAAATTTGTCCGGCGTTGAATTATGCGGCGTCACAATTTAAATTGAAAGCCCGCGGTGTGGCTTACGGCTATGGTTACAATTGGTATCTTTCAACTCCAATGAACCAGCCCCCTTTTAAAATCAATAAAATTTTGCGGCCTGCCGAAACAACTTTGCTGGCTGACGCCGCCCAAATCAATACCTGGCAGCCGCCGGCTTCTGCCACCAATCCAATGCTCGAAGAATGGTATTACGTGGATGACAATTCCGCGCAGCCCAACGGCCATTTTCGCCATCAGAAAAAAGCCAATGCGCTTTTTTGTGATGGCCATGTTGGCCGCGAAAAACTGGCGCCCGGTTCATTGGATTTGCGGCTTCCTCAAGAAAATGTAGGCCGCTTGCGCAAAGAAATTCTGGTGATTTCCAACAACATTTCCTCTTATTGAAAATTGGGACTGCAATTCAGCGGCAGGTTTTTCTGAAAATTTTTTACATTGCTCTAAAAGTATTTTGAAAATGTGGCGTTTTTTTCTTTGTTCAATAATTTTCCTGAGCGCAGCGGCATTCCCGGCGCAGGCGCACGATCCTGGCTTAAGCACTTTGAAATTAAAACTGGCGCCTCTACAACTCGACGCCACCCTGACTTTTTCTTTGGCAGACATTCTTGGATTGGTTCCGCTCGATAAAAATTCCGACGGAACTGTTTCCCCCGAAGAATTTTCGCAAGCCCGTCCGCTTCTGGAAAATATCGCCCGAAAAATATTGGAAGTGGATTTTGATCACCGCCGAATCGCGGCCACGAATCTGCAAATACAGAT
>JALYXC010000578.1 GCA_030947315.1 Verrucomicrobiota bacterium
TGAAGATGGGTAGCACAGGCCACTGGCCTGTCCTGAGCGGCGACTCGCCGCTCGGAATGGGAGCAGCGCACCAATTTATGGAGGCGTTTGTTTCCAATAACGATGTCCCCGGCGTTCCGTCTGGCCAGTGGCCAGACGAGACAGGCGAGTCGCCCGTGCTACCCATCTTCATTGCGGTGTTTTGAATAAATTTGATACGTTCCGAAATTTCCACGCGCTGCGGCTGGTCGAGGACGAACAACCGCGCCCCAATAAAATATTTGCGTGGCTCACTTCTGCAATTCTCCTTCGCGAACCGGTTGCGATTTATTTTCCGCCGACACTTTAGCGGGTTGCCGTTTCGCAGTGTGGTCGCGGCCGAGCCAGAAATTCGCCCACGCGGATGTCCCGCGTAGTCCTTGGTTTTGCACGACGGGCGCGTGTTCGAGCAAATCGTTTTCTTTTCCATCGTGCTTGAGTCGTTCGTAGGCGCGGAGCCAGATGCAATCGCCGTAGCCGTCCACTTCGCAGCGACCTTCGCGCGTGCCGCCGCACGGGCCGTTGCGCTGATTTTTGGCGCATTGCGACTCGGGACAGAGAAACGCGATGTCCGGCAATGAGCAATCGCCGCAATCTTTGCACGAATACAAAACGGCTTTGCTGACGTGTTCCAATGCGCGCATCGGTTTCGGGCCTTGCATCGGGTCTTTGGCGTTCGCGCAAATTTTCGCGCCAAATTTTGAAGCGGCGCTGCCGGGCGTGAACATCAAATTGTGAACCACTTTTGAAATAAAATAACCCGGCCCAACGTGTTTGGACTTTTTTGCAGGCGTCGGATTTCGCACGCTGGAATCCGCCAGACCGGTTGCCGGATTTTTCGCGTAGAAGAAAAATTCGCCGGGACGCGCGAAATTTATTTCGCGGGCAAACTGTTTCCAATCATCAGCGGAAAAACTTTTCTCCACTTCCAGAATTTTTTCAACGGCAGCAAAATTGTGGACGCCGCCGAGATACGCGCCGCGATAACCAAGCCCGCGATAAATCGCCATTTGCTTGGCGGCAAACTCATAGAAGAAAGATTTTCCGCCGTCCGGTGACTGGCTGTGCTTTTTACAAATCTCCAGCAACGGCAAAGGTAGAACGACTCCGGGAATTTTTCCTTCGGCAAAAATTTCCGCCACGCGCGGATTCAGCAAATAAACATTTCCGATGAGCGGCGTTTGCGCCATTCCGTGGGCGTCCATGTAAGTGCGCAGCTCGTGCGTCTTGCGCGAATCGAAACCAATTTGGTTGATGATGAATTGCGCACCGCACTCGACTTTTTCTGGAGCTTGAAGTATTGCGGCATCACTTCGCCTTCGAGCAGTTTGTAATTCGTCGTGACCGCGCCGATGCAGAATTGGGTTTTGTCGTGCTGATTTTTTTTGCGATTACCCTGGGCGTTTTTCGGGTCGAAGCCTCGATTCATCTGGTCGAGCATTGAAATCAGTCCGACGGAATCGATGTCGAAAACCGGTTTGGCCAGACCGTCATTTCCGGCGACGGGATAATCGCCGGTCATCGCGAGGATGTTGTGAAAGCCTTCGCTGTTCAGCAGCCACGCTTCGCTCTCAAGTCCGTTTCGATTGAGGTCTTTGCACGTGAGATGGATGACAACTTCCTTTCCCGCGTAAAGAATCGGCTTGCCGAGTGCGGTGGGAGCGAGTTGCGGATTTCCACCGGCGTTGTCGGTGATGGAAATCCAATCAATTTGCGGACACTCAACAAGTTGGTTGGCGAAGGTGCGGGCTTTTATCGCGTTGCGCTCGACCATCGAACCGCGCACGGAAACGAGTTCAGTCCCGATGAGAAATCGGGAGGATTGAAAAAGTTTTTCGTGCAATGATTGCATTTCATTTTTTGAGAGCGTGCGCCTCTGGCGTGCGGTTTTGGGCATCGCGCCCAAAACTCGTTCCCACAGCCAACTAATTTTTTTCCGGAAAAAGTTTGATTAATGAAGTTTTCGGCGCGACGCCGAAAACTGCACGCGAGACGCGTGCGCTCCCCCTGCTCACAAAAACTTCGCTTCCATTTCTTTCTTCACGGCTTCGACCACTTCCTCGGGCGTTCCGGCGCGTTCGGATTCGTCGCTCCAGCGCAGATGCGTCATGTAAGCATCGCCGGAAATGAGTCCTTGTTTTTGCGCGGACTCGTCAATCAATTCGGCGAAGCGCGTCGGCAAACTGATTTTGACTTCATCAAAGCCGTCCCACGCTTTCACTTCGGAAGGAATGTCCTGCCAATAGAGAATTTGAAATTTTGATTTTGCGTTCGGGTCGCGAGTTTTAGTCGCGGCTTCTCGCTCGGCTTTAACCGGTGCGGCGGCTTCCAGTTTGGTTTTGAAGGAAGGCGGAAGACCTTTGCCGACGAAATGGAGAAATAAATCCACCGCGCTCGATGCATCCGCGCCGTAACCGTCCGCGCCGATTTCGTCCGCATACATCTGGCTGATGGGCGCGCCGCCAATGGCCATCTTGATGTGGCCGAGACCTTTTTCCTCAAAGCCATCAATGACGGTTTTCATGTAAGTCATCGTCGTGGTGAGCAGCGCGCTCATGCCGATGATGCTCGGTTTGTGCAGCTCGTAAGCGGCGAGAAATTTTTCAATGCTTTGATCGACGCCGATGTCATAGACCTGAAAGCCCGCGCCTTCCGCCATCATGCAAACGAGATTTTTTCCGATGTCATGCAAATCGCCGCGCACTGTTCCCATCACGAGAACTCCGGCGGGTTGAACATCGGAATCTTTCGCGGCGAGCAACGGTTTGAGAACCAACATGCCGGACTTCATCGCGCGCGCGGCAATCAAAACTTCGGGCACGTAGAGAATGTTGTATTTAAAATCTTCACCGACAACGCTCATCCCGGCGATGAGTCCTTCGGTCAAAACTTCTTTCACGCTGCGGCCTTCGGCGAGAGCGGCGA
>JALYXC010000017.1 GCA_030947315.1 Verrucomicrobiota bacterium
CTGCACAACCAATAATTATTTGACTTGGCTTCAACTTGCGGATTCATACCAGAAAAGACCGCCGTGCGCATCGCCTGCAATCCTTCTGCAGAAAACAAATTGGTTTCAGGGAGAACAAGGCAAATAAACAGCGCCATGTTTGGGTTATTGGGAGAACTGAGTTGCTTGTGATTTGTTATTGGATTCGGATTCGTTCCGGCGTGATTTAAAAAAGTGCGGACTTCCGCTTCGGAAATCGAGACCGGTTTCAAGCCGGAAAGTTTTTCTGAAAACAGCCACGTTGTTCCCAACAGAATCAGGCTTAGCGTCATAAAACCGCCAAAAATAATTTTTTGCCAGCGATTCGCTTTCGTTCGAGATGGCGGCACGATAAAAATATCGTTTTCGGAAATTTGTCCAATTGTCCGCTCAGCCTCTGTGATTTTTCCTTCGCGGTAATTCTGCCAGGCTTGTGCCACAGCCAGCGCCACTTGATTTTCCAAAGCCGTCAGTTCAGAAACGGAATCGCTCCGCAACGCTTGCAAACCTGCCGCATCTTTTTTTCGGCAGTGTGCCGTGACCAAACCATTCCATCCCAATGTTATGTTTGAATTGTTTTTGAAAGATGGAAAAAAGCGGACCCAACTTTTTTCCAACGGAGATTTCACACTGAGCAAATAAAGTGTGAGGCCATCTGCTTTCCAACGGAAATTGTTGACCAGTTGGCGCTCACCTAAAAAACGGGCAAAAGCGCGGAGCGTGGCGCGGTCAAAACGAATTGAAGATCCTTTCTGAATTGATGAGTCGGTCAGCGGAAACATTCCCTGGGTCGCACGAAGAAAAAGATTATAATCCATTCGCGGTGGTCGAGAGCGGTTTGCAAAAATCGAAATCATTGAAGAAATAATGGATGGAAGAAAAAATGCCATAATTGGAAGGAGGCCAAGACCAATGCAAAAATAGATGCAGGTCATGATAAAGTTGCTAATCAGACTAACGATTTGGTATCGACTACAATTAATTTCAAATTGTCGCACCGAAAAACCCGATACGACGAGCATGAAAAACCCAATGACAATAAAGAGGTGTTTGGCGCTGAAAACCCGAGTGGCCATCGTGACAAAGAAAAGAATCATCCCAGCGAGAAACACAAAAAAGACGAGATAGCTGGTGTCAAACTGGCTATGCAGCCTGGCGCGAAAACCTTTTGCATCGCGGTAATTTTGCTGTTCATCACGCATTCGCCAGCGATGGAAAAACAATCCAGGCAAAATCATAACCAGCGGAAACACGAGCGGAATAAAAGCAAAAAAAGCGAAGAGCCATTTGAACGGAGTAAATTTTGCCAACGTTCCAAAAATCATTACGCCAACTCCGCTGGCCGTCGCCGCTTTCGCCGAAGATGAAGCGAGCACTCCGGCCATGATTGCTGGAACCAGCGATTTTGCCGGACGCAATTTGGCGAGTGAGCCTTCGAGTTTTTCTTCCAACCGTTCGCGCATCGCGGCGCGGGCGCGATGCAATCGCACACGCAACGCTGCTTCGGAAATTCCAAGCGCGGTTGCTGCTTCCGTGCCGCTTTTACCTTCCAGATAAAACAGCACGAGACATTCGCGCTGCGCATCCGGCAACTCAGCGAGCGTTTGTTGCAACGTTTCTGAAGTGCAACGCGAATCGGTTTCGTCTGCACAATTTTCTTCCGGGGACTCGTCAAAATTTTCCAGCCCCCAGCGCTCGCGTTTGTTCAATTCGCGACGATGACTCAGGCCAAAATTGATTGCGACGCGACGCGCAATGGTGTTGACCCAACCGGAAAATTTCGCGCCGTCGCCGAGCAACCAGAGTCGCCGATATGCACGAATGAACGCCTCTTGCGTGGCTTCTTCCGCCAGCGCGGCGTCGCCGAGTCGGCTCCACGCCACGGCGTAAACGCGGCGTTCGTGCCGCTCAACAAGTTCGCGGTAACGTTCGGCGTCGCCGCTGCGCACGGCGGCCACGGCGGATTCGTCTTGTTGCGCGGATTGGCTGACGCGGTCGGTCATTTCGGTGGTCATCATTTAACCGCAAGACAGCAACGAAGGGAAATTGTTACACGAGGCAGAATTACGAATTACGATCATCGATTTACGCGTTGGTGGGGAAATCGAAGTGTTCTCGTAAATCGTAAATCCAAAATCGTAATTTCAAATCATGTGACAAAACATGGCGTCGCGCAGTTTGGGTTCAAACCAGGTGCTTTTCGGCGGCATAATTCCATCTGCATCGGCGATGGTCATCAAATCTTCGATGCTGGTCGGAAACATTGAAAAAGCGCAGGCGTATTCGCCGCTGTTCACGAGCTTCTCCAATTCAGAGGTGCCGCGAATGCCACCGACGAAATTTATTTTTTTGCTGGTGCGTTGATCTTCGATTCCAAAAATCGGCGCAAGCACAAATTTTTGCAGCAACGTTACATCAAGTTTTTCGATGGGATCGTTGGTGGAAATAAATTGCGGACGAAAATTCAGCGAATGCCATCGGTCGTCCAGGAACAAACTAAGTTCATGTTTGTGCTTTGGCTTCGCTGCGCCGTTCGCTTTAACAATAAAAATCGCATCCAGTTTTTGGAGTAACGTTTCGGGCGTTAAGCCATTCAAATCTTTCAACACGCGATTGTAAGGAAGAATTTGCATCTGGTTGTGCGGAAAAATAACTGTGAGAAAATTTCCCCTCTCGCCCGCGCCTTTTCGCGATTGATAAACCCGCGCCGCCGCCGCGCTGCGATGATGTCCATCGGCGATGTAGAGAAAAGGAATTTTTGAAAATTCAGACTTAATTTTTTCGATGCTCGCCGCGTCGGAAATTTTCCAGGCGCTGTGACGAACTCCATCCTGCGCAGTGAAATCAATGTCCGGTTTTTCGGCTGTTTTAATTTTAGTGAATTCATCAAGCGCAATGACGGCGCGATAAGCCAGAAACACCGGTCCAGTCTGTGAATTTAAAGTTTCAATATGCCGGACACGATCATCTTCTTTATCGGGTCGCGTGAATTCGTGTTTCTTGATTATGTTGCTCAAATATTCTTCGCAACTCGCCGCCGCCACTAAACCAATCTGGTTGTGGTTTCCCATGATTTGCCGATACAAATAAAAGCACGGTTGCGAATCTTGTTTCAGCGCGCCATCCGCGATTAATTTCGCAAAATTTTCTTTTCCCTTGGCGTAAACACGCGCGTCGTAAATATCTATGGTCGGCGGCAAATCAATTTCCGGTTTGCTGACATGCAAAAAGCTGAACGGATTATTTTTAGCAAGTTCGCGCGCTTCGTCCGACGACATGACATCGTAAGGCAGTTCACAAATTTTTTCCGCCAGTTCAGGTTTCGGTCGCAAGGCCGCAAAAGGTTTAATCGTCGCCATAATTTGCGCAGAAGGCTACGGAACTATTTGGAAAACACAATTCTGGATGTAAAAAAGAAGAGGCATTTTATTTTTCCCTCTTTGCAGTTTCCGGATATGCTGAGCGGCGCTCAGTTTCTCCATTAGTAATAAATACGTCAAAAACTTTGCACATTTCGCTTGCAGCCGACAAAGCCAAAGAGTAAAAATAAACCATTGATATCGGCAACTGCCCAAGATTGTTTTTGAAGACTGCATGAATAAGTTTCAACCGGTGAGGGTGTTTTGAGTCGCCCTTACGCTCCTCGTCATTCTCCGTCCGCCGCCTCATTTCTTCGCGTTAATGGGAAAATTCGCGCCCGCGAAGTCCGCGTCATCGGCGCCGATAAACAGCCGCTCGGAATTCTTTCGCTGGGCGACGCGATTAATTTAGCGCGCTCGCAAGGCGTTGATCTGGTCGAAATTGCGCCTAATGCCACGCCGCCGGTTTGCCGGCTCATTGAAATTGGCAAATATCGCTACGAACAAGCCAAGCAGGATAAAGACGCCAAAAAACATCATCACGCCAATAAAGTTAAGGAAATCCAATTGAGCGCTCGAATTGATCCGCACGATTTCGGCGTGAAACTTCAACACGCCATTGATTTTCTTTGCGAAGAAATGAAAGTTAAAGTCACACTGCGTTTTCGCGGTCGGGAAATGGCGCACAAAGAATTTGGCTTTCAACAAATCGAAAAGTTCATCAAGGAAATTGCGCCTTACGCCAATCCAGATGCCGCGCCCAAACTGATCGGCAAAGGAATCAACGTCATGCTTAGTCCCTTGCCGCGAAACAAACGCGCCAAAAATCCGAAACAGGCGGAACGCGACGCGCAATTGGCCGCGGGCGAAGATCACGCCGACGAACCCGATCTCGATGACGAAACAGATCAACCGCCAGTCAAAGAAAAATCTAAAAAACGAATTTCTGTCAACGAAGCCGACAAAACCTCTTCTGATTTTGGAAATAATCCTTTCGCAGAATTAAGCCTGGAAGTTCCTGCGGAAAATCAAGCCGGCCAAAGTTCAGCCTAAATTGGCGATTTGAAAAACCCCGGATGACGCGGATGATGAATCTAAGTTGTCTGGTTTTTAATCCGTGAAATCCGTGAAATTCGTGGTTAAAAACATTTTTCCACTTTTGTTTTTCTCATTTCATTTATTGTTCAATTCGAAATTGCTTTTACCAAATCCGGAAAGCGACAATTCTCACAAACCGCATTCGAGTGCTCACAAAAATCCCGGACGATTTGCAGAAGTCCCTGCTGCATCGCTGCCGTTTTCAAAAAGCGATTTCCTTTTCCGCCAAGCAGACGTTGACGTGCCAGTTTCAAAACTGAATTGTCTTCCGCCGCAGGCCAGTTGAAATAACGAGCCTCGGCCAGGGTTTTTAATTTTTGATTTTTCCCCGCGACTGCGCGCATCCAGAACCACGGTAAAATTACATTCACAGCCAAATCCGTGACACGAGTCACGCCTATGAGCGGCTGCGGTTTCGGCAATCGCGCCGAACGAAATGTCCAATGCCACGACCAAAAATCATCGGAGTCGGCTTGTAAAATTCGGAGCAGTTCACTTTCTGATTTTTCTTTTGTGAACCATTCCTCCAGATTCGATAAAAATTTTCCGCCGGCCAGCCAATGCGCCGCCAGAGCCAAGCGGCGCTGCGGATGATTGGCCGGGCGCAAGCCGTTAAATCGCCAGACTGTTTTCGGCAGAATGAATTCCTCAAAACTTTCCCGCTCGCGCCACCAGCATTCCCAGATTTTTTGCAGATAATTTTCAACATCGCTTTTTGTTTTCGATTCCGACGGAAGCAATCCGCTCACCCCAAGCAATCGAGCCTGCCAATTCAATACGGAAATTTTTTCAGAATTTAGCTGGGGCAAAACTTCCGCCACCTTCTGCATGGGCCAAACATTATGTTTATAACCCAACGCGCGGAAAATTCCTTCCCACAGCGATTGTTCCCAGCCGGCTTGCTGAGCGCGAATTTGAAAGGCATGGGCTTTGCGCTGCAATCGAATCAACGCGGCTTGCTGTAATAATTCCGTTAATTTTTCTGCGGGCAAATCACGCAGTGGCGCGCAGCATTGGCCTGATAATTCGCGGGGCCACGATTGCCCCCCTTCCGAACCGAGCCACAGACCGATTTCAGAGAGCGGCGCATCCAGAAAATTTTTCAGCGCGAGAATGGGAATATTTTTAGGGCGCAGCAATTCGTCTTCCCAGACGACATGCAAAATTACATTTTTAAAATTCGGATTGGTGTGATGACCATGTCCGCGCCAGCCGCTGGAAACCAAATCAATTTCCACGTCGCCTGTTTTTATTTCATCGCCGATTTTCAAAACGGCGCCGCGAAAGTCGGGGCCCGCTTCGCGATTCCAAAAACCGGGATGCAGCACCCGCACCATTTTTCCATCCAAAGTTTTCAATTGCTCGCGCTGGAGCCGCTGATGATGCCAGATGGCCTGGAGCAAATTTTCGGGGGGCGCAGATTCACCTTCGCGAAAAAAAAGAAACCCGCTATTTTGCGCCCGCCATGCGGCATAAAAGTTGGAGGCCAGCAGAGACACGTCGATTGCATTTCGCCGGAGGATTCCGCAAAGTCAAGTCAGGGCTGTCGCCGAAGAGCGATTTCCAACGCGGTAAAAATTGAACGAATCGAAAACCGTTTTGTCGTGTTGAATAGTTATCGTATGTTGAAAAAATTAACTTCCTTCTTTCCGAAGACTTTCCTTTTCTTTTTTATTCTGGGCCTGGGCGCAGTTATTTTGCGCGGCGCGGAAATAGATATTCGCCGTGATGCGGTGGTGGAAGCCGTCCAAAAAGTAATGCCGTCAGTGGTGAATATTCGTACTACCACGGTGGTCCCCGCGCAGGATCAGTTTGAACAAATGATGAGACAGTTTTTTGATCCGTATCATCAAGGCCGGCCTCGGGCGGAGTACGGTTTCAGTCTCGGTTCGGGAATTATTATTGATGAAGCCGGTTACATTTTAACCAACGACCACGTCGTGCGGCGCGGAGTGGAAATCGCCGTTCAAATCCGCACGAATATTTACAATGCGAA
>JALYXC010000067.1 GCA_030947315.1 Verrucomicrobiota bacterium
TCCTGAAGCAAATGGGATTTGTCAGCGCGGGTTTATTGGCCGCGCCGCTGGTCGGTTGTTCCAAAGAAGAAAAAATTCCGTCCGCAAATTCTTCAGTTACAAATTCTTCCTCATTGAAATCGAACGCAAAATATCCGGCCAAACGCAATCCGGCTTTTAATCCGAAATGGCCTTTAACCAACGAAAAAACCGCCGGCACTTACAATAATTTTTACGAGTTTTCCTTGGACAAGGAAAAAGTGCGCGAACTGGTTGGGAAGTTTGTGACCGCGCCGTGGCCGGTGCAAATAAGCGGCCTGATTGAAAAACCGATGACCCTCGATGTGGAAGAAATAATTGAAACCGCGCCCTTGGAAGAACGGGTATATCGTTTTCGTTGCGTGGAAGCGTGGGCCATGATTGTGCCGTGGACTGGATTTCCTTTGAGCGAATTAATAAAAAAAGTTTTGCCGAAATCGGAAGCGAAATTTTTACGGTTCGAAACGGCCAATCGCCCTGAGCAAATGCCTGGCATCCGGCGCTTGCCAGATTATCCGTGGCCTTATTTTGAAGGTTTGCGGATGGACGAAGCGATGCATCCGCTGACGATGGTCGTGACGGGAATTTATGGCAAACCGCTGCCCAAACAACACGGCGCGCCGTTGCGAATTATTGTGCCGTGGAAGTACGGTTACAAAAGCATCAAGTCCGTCGTGAAAATAGAATTTATTTCCAAACAGCCGACGACATTTTGGGAAACACTCTCCGCGGAAGAATATCCTTTTGAATCGAATGTCAATCCAGCGATTCCGCATCCGCGCTGGTCGCAAGCCACTGAGCGAATAATTGACACGGGCGATCGGGTCAAGACGCACCCATTCAATGGCTACGGAAATGAAGTCGCGAAATTATACCTAAAAAGTTAAGGAGATTTTTAACTCTTAAATTTTAGTTTTTAATTTTTAGTTTTGGTTTATAAATCGCGGCCAAGTTCATGACACGCGATACCCAGCGCAAAAAAGTTTATCAACAACTCTATTTTTGGGTTCTGGTCGGAATGCTGCTCGGGATTTTCGTCGGACAACTCTTTCCCGTCAAAGGAGCCAAATTCGGCGACTTCACGGCCAGCCAGTTGAAACCGCTCGGCGACGGTTTTATCCGGCTGATCCGCATGATGATCGCGCCCATTATTTTTACGACGGTCGTGATTGGCATTGCGGGCATGGGCAATCTAAAACGTCTCGGTCGCATCGGACTGAAATCGTTTGTTTATTTTGAGGTTGTAACGACTTTTGCGTTGTTCATTGGCTGGAGCGTCGCAAAAATTTTCCAACCCGGCGCCGGCATGAATGCCGATATTTCAAAACTGGATGTGCGGGACATTCAACAAACATTGACCACGGCGCAATCGCATCACAGCGCGGTTGATTTTTTTCTCAACATTATTCCCGAAACCATCGTGGGCGCGTTTGCAAAAGGTGATATTTTGCAAGTGCTCTTTTTTTCTGTTCTGTTTGGAATCGCCATGGCGGGAATCGGCGAGGCTAATCGCCCGATCATTCACGCGCTGGAACAAGTTTCCAAAGCGCTCATGCGCATGATCGCCATGATCATCAAACTTGCGCCACTGGCGGTTTTTGGCGCAATGAGTTTTACGGTTTCGAAATTTGGACTCGAATCATTGCGGCCGCTGGCCAGCCTGATGGCTTGTGTTTATCTTACCTGCCTGGCCTTTGTCATTTTAGTGCTCGGTTCGTTGTTGAAGTTTAACCAGATCAGCATTTGGAAATTTCTACGTTATTTGCGCGAGGAACTTTTGATCGTTTTCGGGACGGCCTCGTCCGAAACGGTTTTACCGAGAATGTTGGTGAAGCTGGAAAAGTTCGGCTGTTCCAAACCGCTGGTGGGACTGGTGCTGCCCGCTGGATATTCGTTCAACCTTGATGGCAGTTCCATTTACCTGACGATGGGCGCGCTTTTTATTGCGCAAGCGACGAACCGGCATTTAACTTTTGCGCAGGAATTTGCGGTTTTGATTGTCTGTCTTTTAACTTCCAAAGGCGCGGCCACCGTGGTGGGCAGCACGTTTATTACTTTAGCCGCAACGCTTTCTTCGATGCGCGATCCATCAGGCGCTCAAATTATTCCGGTCGAAGGAATGGTTTTAATTCTGGGCGTGGATTGGTTTATGGCCCAAGCGCGCGCCATGACAAATCTGGTGGGCAACGGCGTGGCGACAGTGGTCATTGCGAAATGGGAAAATGAATTTGATACAGCGCAAGCGAAAAGGGTTTTAGATCCAGTCAATGTTGAGCAAGAGCCAACCGGCTCCAGGTTCGATCCGGTCATCGAAAAGGTTTCAAGATGAGTGCCAACCGGCCTGTTTATTCTGGGCGTGCTTTTCACCCCGATTTGGGAACCGAAACCGTGGCTGGCGCAATCACAATAAGTGCGCGGGTTTTGCGCTTCGAATCTGAAATGGGCACGGTGGAATTTCCTCTCCACGATTTAAAAGTGGAAAGACGCGACACTTCGGAAGATCGTATTTTTTTCACACATCCAACGCGGCCAGGATGGTCGATTTATACATCCTGCCTTGATATTTTTTCCGCCCCTGCTCTCAGTCAAAATATTGGTGTGCGGAATCAGGCCGAAAAAATTCTCCAACGACAAGCGGGCGGCTTGCGGAAAGTTTTTTTCATAACCATTACTGCGTTTGCTTCGTTTGTCATCGTGGTGGTTTTGTTGTTTTGTTTGACCGGATGGATTATGAATTTTCTCGCGAGTAAAGTGCCGCCGAGCTACGAAATCGGTATCGGGAATGAGGCGCTCCTGAAATTAAAAGATAAAATACAGTTGATCGACAAAACGACCGCAACCGAAGAATTAACGGCGATGGCCAATTTGCTCGCGCCCGCCGCAGCCAAAAGAAAATTTCTCTTTAAGGTCTATTTGGTGGACATTCCGGTGCCCAACGCGTTTGCGTTTCCCGGAGGAAATATTGTCGTTTGTAGCGGCCTTTTTAATTTGGTTAAAACGCGGGAAGAACTGGCTGGAGTTCTCGCCCACGAAATCGCGCATGTCGCCCTCCAACATCACCTGCGAAAAATCATTGCCAACGCGGGTCCTTATTTTGTTTTGAAAGTGTTTATCCACGATCAACGCGGTTTTTTTGCAATGATTGGGCACGGGTCTCGCTTGCTTTTTCAACAGGGTTTCTCACAGCAATACGAAAACCAAGCCGACGATGCGGGATGGAATTATCTCGTTACCGCGCACATCAACCCGCACGGCTTTCGCGACATTTTGGAACGAATGCGAGGAGAAGGCGAACTGCCCGCTGACTCGCGCTGGCAACTTTTCAGCAGTCATCCACCAACCCAAACTCGGATTCAACGCCTTGACGTGAAATGGGAGAAATTAAAAAATAAGAGCGGCTTCATTCCTCTAAATGATCTTAGCCTTCTCACAAATGGGCCTGTAAAAGCGGAGTAGCAACTACGTTTTAATCGCTAAAGCTTTTCTTGTTTTCGCTTTCCGGGGCGATATAACGGAACCAAGCATGGCAAAACTTCTCGTCAAAAAAGACGGCGTCGTCACGCAATCCTTCGAGTTGAAGCCGGGGATCAATTGTTGCGGGCGCAAGCCCGAAAATGATTTTGCGATCAACGATGCCTCCATTTCCGGGCGGCACTGCGAAATTGAAAAAGCGGACAAGGATGTCATTGTGCGCGATCTTGGTTCCACTAACGGAACATTTATCGACGGCCAGGCGATTGAGGAAGCGACTCTGAACCCCGGGCAAATTCTCCGGCTTGGCAATGTTGAAATTTTTTGTGATGCGCCCGTTCCTGCCCTTTCGGTCAAGCGTATTACATTGGCGAAAACAAATGAATTACCACCGGGAATGGTGCCGCATGTAGATATTGAACCCGCTGCTATTGCCTCATCTTCATCTTCGGTTCGTTTAGTAAAGCCAGAAAGTCCGCTTCCGATTAAACAGGATTTTTGCCGTTCATTTCCGCCACTGCCCGCCCCCGCGGCTTCTAAAACTTTTTTTCAAAGTCTGCCCGAAGCCTTCGTTTATCCATTGAAACGCGACGGACTGATCCTTCTTATATGTGGAACAGTCTTGTTTCTGATTTTGGATTTCTTCCAAACATTTGGACACTTTTTTATGGTCGGATGGCTGATCGTGTCAGTTTTCTCATTTGGCTATATTGCTGCTTATATGCAGAAAATCATTTCGAGTTCTGCGCAGGGAGAAGAGGATTTGCCGGGCTGGCCTGAATTGTCTAATTACTGGGATGATATTTTACATCCTGCTTTGTTACTTGTCGGAAGTTTCGCGGTGTCCTTTGGTCCGGCCATGGCGTTTTGGATTTTTGTGGATTGGGAATTATCGACGAAATTAATGGTGGGCCTGTCCTTGGCAACTTTCGGCTGCCTTTTTTTGCCCATGGCTCTGGTGGCCGTGTCAATGTATGAAAGTTTGTTTGCACTGAATCCTCTTCTGATCATCCCATCAATCCTCAGAATTCCGCGTGAATATTTTACGGCTTGCCTGATGCTGGGTTTAGTGGCCGGAATGCGTATTGCGAGCACATGGCTTATGGAGAAAGTAGCAATTCCCATCCTGCCAACGGTTATCGTCAGTTTTCTTTCCCTATATTTCGTCACGCTGGAAATGAGAATTTTGGGCGTGCTCTACTACACCAAACAGGATGATTTAAGCTGGAAGTTTTAAATTATTTCGGCCAGTTTCGTTAATAATCAGATTTACGAAGGTAAACAAAGTAAATTACCGCCCCAAAAATCCCCAGCGCCCCCATCATCGTTCGCCAAAAAAAACGGTCTTCGCGAATCACGCCGACATCAATCAGAATCACACGCAAACCATAAAATCCGTGCAGCAGAAAACAAAGCAGCAGTAGAATATCAATGGCCGAATTAAAATGAATTTTTTTGCTCGTGCCGAAAGCGCTCTCCAAAAATTCGGGATATGGAACTTTTCCTTTGGCCGCCCAGCCGCTGTAAATTTTTACGGGAATCAACAGAAACAACAAAATAGCGCTGATACGTTGCAGCAACCAGGCCCAGGTTCCTCTATAATTTTGAAAGCGTTTTTTAATTTTAACGGGTTCCTCTTCCAGCGTTCGATTCATACGATTCCCATTTGTTTTAGAAGTTCTGCTGTCTTTTGTTGAGCCTGCTTTTGCACATCATTTTGTAAATTGTCGCCGTGAGAATCTATTCCCACCGTGAGCGGTCCGAATCCTTTGAAACGAAATTGCCAGATACATTCCGGCATCAAATCTTCCCAATAAACTTTTTCGATTTCTTCGATTTGCAAAGTTTCCATGGCAGCCGCTCCGCCGGTAACGGATAAATAAACCGCGCCGTATTGCTGCATTAACTCCGCGCTTTTTTGCGACAAACCGCCTTTGCCAAGAATTGCGCGCACGCCGTAATCGCGCAACAGCCCTTCCGTAAAACGATCCATCCTCATGCTCGTGGTGGTGCCGACAGAAATCGGTTCGTACTTTCCGGGCGCAATTTTTTTCACGTTCGGCGCGGTGTGAAGCAAGGCAGCGCCCTGCCAATCGCACGGCGGAGAAACGCCTTCGTCGAAAACGCGAATTAAATTTCCATCGCGCACGCCGAAAATAATTCCGTCCAGCGTCACGGAATCGCCGACTTTTAATTGGCGAACATCAGATTCGGTCAAAGGAGTTTTGAAATGAAATTCGGACATATTAAAGTTGAGCAAGAACTAATCGGGCAAAACAAGCGGCAACGCGCTTTTATCTGCGCGGCGATAAGTCAGGAAATGTCTGCGATCAATGGTCAGCACGTCCAACAACGGCAGCTTTTCGCTTAGCACAACCACGGAGCTGTCCGCTAAATCGCAGTGGATAAAGCCATTCAACACGCGGGACATTGCCGCGAAGTCGCGCTCAAAACTGGTTGCAACGATGAAATGTTTTTTTTCGATGGCCGTCAAAATATCGTCGTTTCGTCCGGTCATAAATCCCACCTCGCACAGAACCGCTTCGCTGGTAAAAAAAGGTCCGCTATATCGGTTGAAAATATCCGAGGCCCACTTCTGGTATTTGTCTTCGCCTTTTTCCATACGACCCCATAATGCAATGAGTGGACCTGCATCGAGAATCGCTTTCATTGATGGCGACGCTCGTAGGCGGCGATGAGTTCCGGATCACTTTTTTTTCGTCGCGTTTTCTGTTGCGCGATGCCCAGGCACCAGTCACCGGCGCATTCTTGACCTGATTTGATTGCGTTTTCTGTTGCGGCACGAATTAAGTTACTTACCGTTACATTCTGGCGCGCGGCTTCGGCAGTTAGCGATCTGTCAAGTTTCTTGCTAAAGCGTACGCTTCTGGATTTGGCCAAAATGTCTGACATATAACTAAATGTATTACATAGAAGATAAAGGTCAAGCTTTTCAAAACCCGATTTCCACTTTTCCATCCGCCCAGATTTTTGCGCGCCGCCGTTCCGCGCGCCAGCATTGCATATTTACCGCGACCGGGTTGCAAGTAATATGCGTCCAGGCGGATTCAATATGCACCGCGAGGGCCGTTGTATTTCCACCGAGACCTTGCGGGCCGATTCCTGTTTGATTGATCGCGTTAAATAATTCTTCTTCCAGCGCGGCAATTTGCGGGTCTGGATTTCTCGAATCAAGCAAACGCGTCGTCGCTTTTTTTGCGAGCGTCATACACAAATCGGAGGAACCACCGATGCCAATTCCAACAATGGTGGGCGGACAAGGTTTGGCGCCCGCGCCCACAACCTTTTCGAGAGCAAATTTTTTAATCCCATTCACGCCATCCGCCGGAACCAGCATCGTCAGGAACGACATGTTTTCCGAGCCGGACCCTTTCGGCATGAAAAGAATATCGAGCACGTCGGAATCGCGAATGAAATCATAATGAATAATTGGAATGCGATAACCGGTATTGGTCTGGCGATTTTCTCGGGTGAGCGGCGAAACAATACTCGAACGCAACGGGTGTTCGCGCGTGGCGCGCTCCGTTCCGCGAACAATCGCTTCCGTCACTTGCGCGCCGTCGAGTCGCAAGTTGCCGCCGATTTCAACCCAATAAATTGGGATGCCCGTGTCCTGACAAACCATCATATTTTTGTCGCGACCCAGTTCGATGGATTGGATGTAATGAGAGAAAATTCGTTTTGCGACTTCCTTGGTTTCAGTCTTGGCCGCGCGGCGAAT
>JALYXC010000068.1 GCA_030947315.1 Verrucomicrobiota bacterium
TATGACATCGTTCCGCAAATGTGGACTTATGAACGAGCCATTGCAGAAGGATCGCAAACCTATCGCGCGTTCGTTTCCATTCCCGGCCACAATTACAAATCGTTTAATCTGCTGCATTATCGCGCGATTTTATTGCGCGGAATTGCCTGGGCTGGAAAACGCGAAGTCGATTCGCTTTTAACCAAAGAAGAATTAGCCAGTCTGCGTTATCACGAAGGCGGTCCGACTGCGCCGGAAAAAGCCGCCGCGCAAATAAAAGTTCATCCTGATTTTAATTTAAATCTCGTTGCCGCCGAACCGCTCATTGAAAAACCAATTTCCCTCGATTGGGATGCGCGGGGTCGAATGTGGATTGCCGAAACGCCCGAATATCCGGCGCACACCAACGATGCCATTCCGCCGCATGATCGCATTTCCATTCTCGAAGATTCGAATGGCGACGGCGTCATGGATAAAAAAATTGTTTTCTATGATGGCCTGAATCTTGTGACCAGTTTGGTGCTTTATCGCGACGGCGCAATTGTCTCGCAAGCACCCGATATTTATTTTCTGCGCGACACCGATGGCGACGGCAAAGCCGATAAAAAAGAAATTCTCTTCACCGGTTTTGGCACGCAAGATACGCATGCCGTCATCAGCAATTTGCGCTGGGGAATGGACGGCTGGATTTACGCGACGGTTGGTTATAGTCGCGGCGATATTTTTTCCGGCGATCGTAAAAAACATTTTGGACCAATCAGCGACGGCGTGATTCGTTTCAAACCGGACGGCAGCGCGATGGAACAATTTTGTTCCAAAGGTGGAAATACCTGGGGCGTGGATATTGCGCCGGATGGCGAAGTTTTTTTCTCGCAAGCCAATGGCAATCACATCAATCACGTTGTCATGCCGGAATCGGCTTTGGCGCGCGGCAGAATTGGAAACACCGCCAGTTTCAAAACCATTGAAGATCATAATCGCAGTTATCCGATTCGCGATTATACCAAGCAGGCTTACGTGCAAATTGATTGGGTCGGAAATTTTACGGCAGCGGCGGGCGCGTGTATTTACAACGGCGGCGCCTGGCCGGAAAAATATAACAATACTTTTTATGTCACTGAACCGACGGTCAATCTTGTTCACCAGGATTTTCTGAAACCGGATGGCGTGACCTACATCGCCAGCAAAGATCCTGAGCGGCTCGAACAGGAATTTATTGCCAGCACTGATTTATGGTTTCGCCCGATTCATGCGCGAGTTGGCCCCGATGGCGCGCTTTACATTTTGGATTTTTACAATCAAGCCGCTGTTCACAACGACACGCGCGGCCCGAAACACGGCCCGAACAACGCCGCCGTTCGCCCGGACCGCGATCATTATTTTGGCCGCATCTGGCGCGTGCAACACAAAGACGCCAAGAAATTTGAAATTCCAAATCTGGAAAAAGCTTCTTCACAAGAATTAGTCAAAGCGCTGGAACATTCAAACGGTTGGGTGAGAAATACCGCGCAAAGATTGTTGGTGGAATCTTCCAAACCCAACGGGCGCAATTATGAAACAAATTTGGTGATTAGAAAATCGCTGGAAGAATTAGCGCAAAATTTTAGTTCGCCTGAAAATGCAAGAATCCTGGCGTATTGGACTTTAAGCCTCGTGGACAATGGACTTTCTGACAGAGGAATGAAACTTTTTGCAAAAGGATTGACCGACGATAAAAGCGCCGCCATTCGAAAAAACATCGCGCGAATATTTAATTCATATCGTCCGATGTGGTCTGAAGGTGGAATTCGCGCCGGCATAAATTTTCCCGTTGCAAAATGTTTGAACGACGCAGATCTACAGGTTCAATTGCAAACAATACTGGCGCTGGCAAATATGAATTGGTCTCCTAGTTTTGATTTAGATGTCTCGCAACTTTACGCTAATGTAACCGATCCATGGCGCAAATCGGCGTGGATCGGAATCATGTTGAAAGATGCACCGTATTTTTTCGGGGCAATTTTAAATTCCAAACAGCCAAATTCTTTGACAGACCTTTTCCGCCCATTGTCGCAACAAATCTCTGCATATCCTCCGGAGGTGATTGCGCAGTTCGTAGTCACACTCGCCGATGCGCCGTCTTCGGCCGATTCGCTTAAACAAATCGCTTTGGAAACTTTTGCAAAAAATTCAAATGCAGAAAAAATTCCCGCGTGGTCGCCTGAACTTCAAAAAGCTTTTCAGACATTACTCGCTTCGAAAAATCCGGCAGTCGCTGCCGCCGCACTGCCGCTCATTTCACGCTGGGACAAAAATGAGGTAATGGCAAATGGTTTAAAATCACTCGTGCAGCAATTGATCGCGAAATTAAATGATACTAATCAATCCGATGAACAACGGGCGCAAATTGTTTCCAGCCTGATGAGCGCGCGAAATTTAAATCCAGAAATTTTGCCGTCCGTCGCGAAAATTCTTGGCTCGGCGAGTTCCGCTGAGTTGCAGAAAAAAGTCATTGAAGCACTCGGCCAAACTGGCGACGCCAATCTTTCCAAATTTTATACGGACGCTTACGCCACGCTTCCGGCGGAATTGCAGAGCGTGATTTTTGAGCAAATGATCAAGCGTCCCGATTGGTCGCTCGCGCTGGTTGATGCGGTCAAAACTGGAAAAATAAAACTCGCCGCGCTCAGTCCGAATGCGATTCATCGCTTGCGAACGCATTCTGATAAATCGGTTTCTCAACGCGCCAACGAAGTGATTGATGAAATTCGCGGGCCGGAAACCAAAGAAAAAAATGCGCTGATTGCGAAGTTCACGCCGCTCGTCACGCAATCTGGAAATATTGAAAACGGCCACAAATTATTTACAGTCAATTGCGCGGTCTGTCACAAATTTAATGGCGAAGGAAAAGAAGTTGCGCCTGATTTGACCGGCATGGGCGCGCACGGCGCGGCAGAATTGATTGTGCATATCCTCGATCCAAATCGCGTCGTCGAACCAAATTTTATTTCCTATTCGGTCGAAACAAAAGATGGCGAAACCTATGACGGAATTCTCGCGACCGACACGAAGAAGCGCGTCGTTTTGCGCAATGCAGCGGGCGATAAAGAAATTTTGCGCGCCGATATTAAAGAAATAAAAAAGACGGGCCGCTCGTTGATGCCAGAAGGTTTTGAAGCGCTCGGCGGCGAATCGTTGCGCGATATTTTGAGTTTCATTTGCGCGGGCGATTCCAAATATCGCATTCTCGATTTGGCATCCGCTTTTACCGCCGACAGCACGAAAGGAATTTATTCGAGTCGTGAAAGCACGAGCGAAAGTTTGCTCTTTAAAAAGTTCGGCCTGATTAAAGTTGGCGAAATTCCATTTGAAATTGTTAATCCGTTAAAAACGCCGAGCGGGAATAATCTCGTGGTGCTCAAAGGCGGAGAGGGATTTGCGAAAACGTTGCCGCAGCGCGTCGAAATTCCGAATGTGAATTTGAAAGCCAGCCGACTGCATTTTCTCGGCGGCGTCGGCGGCTGGGCCTGGCCCTGGAGCGGCGAAAATAAAAATAAAGAATTACCGGTCGCAAAGATCACAATTCAATATGCGGACAATAAAACGGAAGAAATCGTTTTGAAAAACGGCGTGGAAATCGCCGATTACAATGGCGCGGCCGACGTGCCTGGTTCGGTGGCGGCGCCGGAAATCGTGGAACGCGGCCAGGTGCGTTGGTTCACCAAAACCGTGACACGAAAAGTTGCTATTCAAAAAATCATTCTGGAAAGTTTTGATAATGCCGTGGCGCCCACATTTGTTG
>JALYXC010000081.1 GCA_030947315.1 Verrucomicrobiota bacterium
AGAATAGCGCGCCGCTCCGCCGTTTGCTTCTGATTAAATTGGCGGAGCAGGGTTCCACCGTTTTAGCTTATCCGGCGATTAACCAGGCCGTCAAAATGGTCGGGCGTGAAAATGTTTATTTCATTCTTTTTGAAGAAAATCGTTTCATTCTGGAAACGTTCGGATTGCTGCCGGAAGAAAATATTATTTCGCTGCCGACCAAAAATTTTTTGCAGATGGCCCGGAGCGGCTGGCGCGCGTTGCGCCATCTACAAAAATTAAAATTGGACGCGGCCATTGATATGGAATTTTTCGCGCGCGGTTCCGCCGCCATTGCTTTTCTGAGCGGCGCAAAATGGCGCGTCGGGTTTCACAGTTTTTATGGCGCGGGTCCATATCGCGGCGATTTAATGACGCATCGGCTTTTCTACAATCCTTATCTTCACACCACGCAAATTTTCCATTTGCTCATTGCCGCCTTGAAAGAAGACCGCCATCAACTGCCCACTTTCGGCATCCAACCGCCGCCCGTGGAAAATTCATTGCCACAATTTTCTTTTCAGGCGGAGGAATTGGAAATTGTAAAAACCATGTTGCGGACTGAAACCGCCACAAAAACTCTCCCGCCGCTCATTTTGCTGAATCCGAACGCGGGCGATTTAATTCCGCTGCGACGCTGGGCTGATGAACGTTACTTGGAATTGGCGCGCCGGCTGATCGAGCGTTATCCCGAAATTTATATCGGCTTGACTGGCGCCTCGAATGAAATTGCGGCCGTGAAAAATTTAGCGGAACAAGTTGGCTCGAATCGTTGTATTTCACTGGCGGGAAAAACCACTCTGCGCCAATTGTTGATACTTTATCATTTGGCGGAAGTTCTGGTGACCAACGATAGTGGCCCTGCGCATTTTGCAGCGTTGACGCCAATTCATGTCGTGACGCTATTCGGACCGGAAACGCCCGCATTGTTTGGAGCGCGCACGCCGCGTCACCTTTCACTTTGGGCCGGCATCGCTTGCAGTCCGTGCGTCAATGCTTACAACAATCGCCAATCGCCCTGCCAAAATAATATTTGCATGCAACAAATTTCTGTTGAACAGGTTTTCGGCGAAGTTTGCCGACTCGGCGAAGGAAGACCGGGAAAATTCCAGGCGCCCAGCGGCAACTGGTAGCGGCGAGGCTTCGTCGTCCGTTCTGCGACGACACGCATTGTCACGAACGTGGGATCAATTTTCTGAATTTTTCATTGACGCGTCAATTCGCGCTATTACATTCACTCCTCAATTTTATTTTAGGTCTATCAAGAGAAAATATTATGGCAATCAAAGTTGGTATTAACGGTTTTGGCCGCATTGGCCGCCTGGTTTTTCGCGCGGTGGCCGAACAAGGTTTGCTCGGCCAGGAAGTCGAAGTCGTCGCAGTCGGCGATATTGTTCCGGCGGATAATCTGGCTTATTTGTTGAAATACGATTCCACGCAAGGCCGTTTTAAGGGCGAAGTTTCCTCAAAAAAATCTTCTGCGGATAAAACTGAAGACGATGTATTAATCGTCAACGGAAAAGAAATCCATGTCGTCAGCGCGAAAGATCCTTCTGGTTTGCCCTGGAAACAATTTGGCGTGGAAATTGTCATTGAATCCACCGGACTTTTTACCGACGCGGAAAAAGCCAAAGGCCACCTCACTGCTGGCGCAAAAAAAGTGATCATTTCCGCTCCCGGAAAAGGCGAAGACATCACCGTCGTCATGGGCGTGAATCACGAAAAATATGATCCAGCCCAACACAACATTGTTTCCAATGCAAGTTGCACGACGAATTGTCTCGCGCCGCTCGTTCATGTTTTGTTGAAAGAAGGTTTCGGCATCGAAGAAGGTTTGATGACAACGATTCACGCCTACACCGCCACGCAAAAAACGGTGGACGGCCCGAGCAAAAAAGATTGGAAAGGCGGACGGAGTGCCGCGATTAATATCATTCCCTCCACCACGGGCGCGGCGAAAGCGGTTGGTCTGGTTTGTCCTGAAGTTAAAGGAAAACTCACTGGCATGTCGTTTCGTGTTCCGACTCCGACAGTTTCTTGCGTTGATCTCACAGTGAAAACGGTGAAGGAAACGAGCTACGCCGAAATTTCCACGGCGATGAAAAAGGCGAGCGAAACGTATCTGAAAGGCATTCTTGAAACGACCAAAGACGAAGTGGTCAGCAGCGATTTCATTCATTGCGCGGCTTCGTCCATTTACGACGAAGGTTCCGGCATCGAATTGAACAAACGCTTTTTCAAACTGGTAAGTTGGTACGACAACGAATGGGGCTACAGCAATCGCGTCGCCGATTTGTTAAAATACATGATCAGCAAAGGAATTTAGTTGATCCAAAATGGCGGGCTGGCCCATCTCGTCGCGATTTGAAAAAATGTTGACAATATTAAATGTGGACAAAGTGATTACCTCGGTGGCGCACAGATATGAATCATCAGGAAACGTATCGGCACAATGAAGCTTACGCCGAAGTTTTGGCCGGCTGGGATGCAGGATTTTACTCCAAGTATGTTGATTCGCTTCGTCAAGACCAGGAAAGCCGCGTTCTCGATGTCGGTTGCGCTGTGGGTCAAGTGGTGGCTCGTTTGACCGAATTCGGTTCCGAAGCATACGGCGTTGATGTATCGGAACCCAACATTGAACGCGCTCGGAAATTTAGTCAACGCTGCCAGCTTTACGATGGAAAGAAACTTCCTTTCCAGATCAATACTTTATCCGCGTCGGTGCGCTCAACGTGTTGGAGCATGTGGAAAATGTAGAGGCGTTTATCGCCGAACTCGTGCGGGTTACAACCCTTGGTGGAAAGATTGTTCTTTCCAGTCCTAATTTTTTCCGAGTCTTTGGCTGGCGCGATTATCATCCTAAAATGCGCGGCTTGGGAAACAAACTGCGCAACTGGAAACGTCTCCAGGAAAAACGCCGGCAAATGCGCATCGATCCGGATTCCGTTCGCTTCGATCGCATGAAACCGACTGTAAAAGAACCATTCACGCCTGACGACGATGCTGTCATCGCTACAAACGCCTATGAAATCGAATTTTTTCTAAAACGCTGCGGCTGTCACATCGAATCAGTCGCCTGCACTGATCGGTACGTGGCCAAGACGATTGATTTTCTGCTGAATCTCGGCCCTTGGCGTTACCTGATATTAAATGCCTTTGTCGTAGCGAAAAGAATGAAGTGATTTTTTCACTGTGGAGCAGAAGGAGTTTTCCCTCTTTCCGAATAATATATGCGCATCATCAGCGGCAGCGCTGCCGGTTTTATTTTAAAAGTGCCAAAGGGTTTGGACGTGCGCCCGACGCCTGATTTAGTCCGACAAGCGATTTTCAACAGTCTCGGCGAACGCGTGGTGGGCGCAACTGTTTTGGAACTTTTCGGCGGCACGGGCGCGTTAAGTTTGGAATGTTTAAGTCGCGGCGCCACCCAGGCCGTTTGTGTGGAACTGTCCAAAAAACATGCGCAGTATATTCGCGAAAATTTGACTGGAACGCGCCTGCCAAATTCTTCTTTGGAAATTCACGTGCAGGATGCGTTGACTGCAATTGCTCAACTCGCCCTTGCCCAACGCCAGTTCGATTTGATTGTTGCGGACCCGCCTTAC
>JALYXC010000098.1 GCA_030947315.1 Verrucomicrobiota bacterium
ATCTTGCAGGAAAAAGTTTCCGGCCGCTCTTGGAGAATCCACAAGCGGAATGGAATTTGCCCGCTTACACGCAACAAGTCCGCAACGAAAAAGGAAGTCAAATCATGGGGTACAGCGTACGGACGGAACGCTGGCGTTATACCGAATGGGACGGCGGCAAACAAGGCTCTGAACTTTATGACCACGACGCGGACCCGCATGAATGGCATAATCTTGCCAATGATCCGAAACAGGCCAAAACGATTGGTGAGCTAAAAATTCTTTTGCAAAAAATCGGAACAACGAAAATTCCTGCCGAGATGCCTAAAAAGAAAAATGTTGGAAAACGAAACAAGCAACCTTAAGTGAGAGCGGCTTACTTTTCGAAGTTCGATTTGAACAATATTTGGCCTCACGGATCGATTTTTGCTTCCTGCGCGGCATTTACTGTCCAAGTAATTTCATAATGCGGTTGGTTATCGTTGTTCCACCGGCGCCGCCATTTATCGTTGTTGGGATCAATCACGTCTTTGCGTTTGGCGCTTTCAGCATGGCCATCGGCAAACATAAGTTCGGTTTTTCTATTGTGACGATTGGAAGGCCATTCCGCAGGCGTTTTAGGATCGACGTTTCCATCAAAACTTCCATCAGGTTTGCTGTCGGCGAGCATAATCATATCGGCGGGCTTTATTACCTTACTGTCCGAAATCTCACCAATACCTGAAATATTCACGTCGCCGCCCATTCCCAATTGACCGAGAGTCTGGGAAGGTCCCGGATCCCGCAATCCCCAATCATTGTAGCCGAGAGAAAAACGAGAAGTATTACTTACACCGAACCGATCAAAAACGCCATTCGGGTCGGTCGCTCCCAAAGAATTATTAAGATTCGTATCCCAAGCGCTGTTAATATTGGCGGCGGGACAATAAAAAACTTTACGCTGAGTGGCGCCCAGAACTTTTGTCAGCCGCGGAGGCCAAACATAATAAAAGCCGCTGCCCACCCACAAACATCCGGGATATTTTTTATTATCAGAAACGTACATCGCCGTGGCGAGTCCAGTCTGATGTAAATTATTAAGGCAGGCGGTTTGTAGCGCCCGGGCTTTCGCCTTGGACAAAGCGGGCAACAACATCGCCGCCAAAATAGCAATGATCGCAATGACCACTAACAATTCAATCAACGTAAAGGCGGCCCTCGTAAAAAGTTTTGGCCGTAAATCGAGTTTTCTGCCTTGCCATTTTGAATGCTTCATAATTCGAGTGATTACCCGAAAATAGTATCTGAAACACCTTTTAGCAACACGAATCGGCGTGGAGAAGTCTGCTAGAATTTAGATGCGTTTGTATAATGAATCGTCTCTAATTCCGTTACCGGATTTAAGTTAAGACTTTTGATTTTCAGCGCGGCGTTTATCATGACACCGTTTTCGTTTCCATGGAAAATCCTGCGCTCCAACATTTCCTATCTGAATTAAAAAATGAATTGGTTTTCGCGCAAGTTTTGATCCGGCGCCAAACCACCCAGTTTGAATTGCGCCATCATGACGATAAAAATTCTCCGGCAGAAAAACTTCGCCTCATTTCGCTCGAAAAGATTCGCGAGTTGGCGCAGCACACATTTAGCGGCGCTTTTCGTCCATTGAAATCAGCGCCCAATTTAAGCGGAGGTTGGAGGCTTCTTCTTACCGACAGTGCTTCGTTGGAATTTGCGTTGAACCAACTTTATCCGGGCGCGCTGGCCGATTGGTGGGCCGCGAAATCAGTTCCACCGCCCCTGACGAATTATCGCCCTTTTACAAATCGCCAAACTGGCATGTATCGAATCACCCAACTGCTCGACGATGATTCGGCGACCGCCATGATTCGCGCCTGTTGCCACAAAAAATTTTGTCTCAAACAACGTCTCTGGACCGTGGGCGAATTGGCCGGCGATCCAATCGCCGAAAAAAGTTTAATTCCCTGTTTGGAGCCGTGCGCGATTTTATTGGAATTCGCTCGCAAAACTGTGCGGCTGGAGCAGGAAACAAAAGTTGATTGGGCAGCGTCGTCGGACCAAAAATCCGTTTTAGAAAATGCCTTGAAAAATATTTTCCCAAATCCAAATAGCCAAACGCGCGAAGCTGATTTTAATTCGCCGCTGAATCCGCGCCGGGCGCAATGGCTTTTAGAAAAGCTTGCCCTCGCCCGGCCGGGCAGCCATGATGAGAAATAATTCAACAAAATTTTTTATGATCAAATTTTTAACAAAGTCATTTGCCAGAAACATTGCCCGAGCGAGTTTGATAATTTTTGCCGCAAACCATTTCAGTTTGCTTGCCGAACCGACCAATTCAAAAACTGCCACTGACTCAATGACCGCCACTAATTCCGCCAGTTCGAGCGACGGTGATAAAGCCTGGAAAGAATTGCAAAAGGCCAACCAGCCGCCGGCGTCGCCGCCCGAATGGAAAGATAAACGACCGACGCAGGAACAAATGATTCAATTCCAATTGCCGTTTGTCACCAACGCGGTCAACAAAGCGAAAGATTTTTATACCCGTTTTCCGAAAGATACACGCGCCGCCAAAGCTAAAAAAATGGAACTGGATTTGCTCAATGTCGCGGTGCAAATGGGAAACACCAATAGCGCCGCGCGCCTGGAATCATTGGAAAAAGAACGCCTCAATGATCCGCAATCCAGCGACGAAGATCGTTTTCAAATCCGCTCCAAAGCGGTGCAGCGCGCCGCCATGAAACAGGAAAACAGCGCGACCATGCTGCAGGAATACGAAAAAGGGGTGCGCCAATTGCAAAAGGATTTTCCGAAACGCCCGGAAATTTATGAGATGCTGCTCGAAGTCGCCTCCAACGCATCCGGCGATCACGCGCGCAAATTGGCTCAGGAAATTCTGGATAGTTCTGCGTCAGACAAAATCAAAGACGAAGCCAAAATGGTGCTCAAGAAAATGGACGCGCTCGGGAAACCGCTGGCGATTCAATTCAGCGCGTTGGATGGCCGCGCTGTGGATTTGGCCAAAATGAAAAATAAAGTTGTCCTGGTTGATTTTTGGGCCACTTGGTGCGGTCCTTGCGTGGCGGAATTGCCGCACGTCAAAGCGGCTTACGATAAATTGCACGCCAAAGGTTTTGAAATTGTCGGAATCAGTTTCGATGAAAAAAAAGAGGCGCTCGAAAAATTTGTGGCCAAAGAAAAAATGGCCTGGCCGCAATATTTTGACGGTAAAGGCTGGCAAAATAAAATTGGCCAGGAATACGGGATTAACAGCATTCCTGCCATGTGGCTGGTGGATAAAAAAGGAAATCTCCGCGACATGAATGGCCGCGATGACCTCGCCAATAAAGTGGAAAAACTTTTGGCGGAATAAAAAGGGCGCGAGCCGAGGCCATTGTAATTATGAATTTACTTTGGCATCAGGGAGATTTTTTAGGCATCGAATGGTCGGTTTGGAAAGTCATCGGCTGGTGCGGGAATGTGATTTTTTTTTCCCGTTTCTTTGTGCAATGGTTTGCCACAGAAAAAAAAAAGGAAGTGATTATTCCCCTTTCGTTTTGGTGGCTAAGTTTGATTGGCTCGCTCTTGCTGTTGATTTATGGAATTCGCCAGCGCGATTCCGTTTTTATTTTTGCCTACGCCTTCACTTGGATTCCGTATATTCGCAATTTAATGATTCATCACCGCCACGCCCAGTCGCATCAGCTT
>JALYXC010000116.1 GCA_030947315.1 Verrucomicrobiota bacterium
GGAATACCATCGCCATCGGAATCAATCGTGCTACTATTCAGTAAAGCAATACTAACAGTAATGGTCCGTCCATCTCTTAACACAACATTGGTGGTGCCGGGTCCGCCAAAGCCAGTCACCCAACGCAAGCGGTTAGTGTGCGAGCCATTGAGTTGGTCAGGCGGTAAGTTGGCCGAGGCAAAATAAATAATAAAGTTCGGATCAATACTCAGTGAGGTAGTGAAGTTAGTAGCACCATTTTTAAACTCAAGAAAATTTACATAAAGGGCGTTAGTCACTCCAGGACTCGAAGCGGAAAATCTAAATTTAGAGGAGTTAAATCCGTCCAAAGTCAGAGTGCCCAGCGCAGCGTTATTGGCGAAACCAGCGACGGTCGCGCCGCGATCATCTCCCGACCAGATATGCTGCACATTTCCAAAAGGACGCACGCTCGATTGAATCCGTGTTCCCAACAGATCTCCGATCCAACTACTCGGTGAAGTTCTTCGCAATTGAACTCCGTTAATTGCTTCCCAATTATTACTGCCACCGTCGGTGAGCCTATTGCCGACAGTCAAAAGGATAGTCCCATTGACAAAAGTCGGAATGCCATTATTGGTGGAAATTGATCCGGCCTTCATTACAGAGTTCTTTACGCGCAGGTCGGCGGTTTGCAAATTAATATCGGTTGCGGCAATCAATTGACCGTTGGTGATACAAGCTACTCCGGTAAGGTTGCTGATGATCAGTGAGCCGACAGTAGTTTGAAGAAGCCCGCTATTATCGAACTTCACTGTATCAATAATCAGGGCCGCAGCGAAAATATTAGAGCGATTAACAAATGTAGCATAGGGACCGGATACTTTGGTAAAGCGACCTACGCCAGAAATGTTGAGAACCCCCAGATTGGTAAAATTGATCATACGCGGCAAATTGGTTGAGACTAAATCGCCAGGGGTAGTTAAGTTTCCCGTTATCGTCACATTCTCCGCGTCAAGGATTAAGCTTCGATTCACGGTGACACTATCCGCCAGAATTATCGAACCGTTAGGCTGGTTGGTGGCGCGGATGATAAATCCATAAGCTGTAGTCGGCTGCGTTGAGGTTAAAAGATTTTCTAAAATCAAAACATGAAATCTATCATTGCTATCGCCTAACAATGTTTGATTGGTCCAGACCGCGCTCCAGGCATTTAACCGGCCGCCAATCCGCTTGACCGAAGCCGAAAGAAGATTGGAAATCACAAAAACTTGATTCGGAGATCTCAAATCAATATTGATCTGCTGGGCATCTATTCTGGCGGGCTGAGTCAAAGGAATAAAGTTGTCGGATTTAATAGTGAGCAACCCTTGCGAACGTATCCGGGCCCCGTTCAAGTCCACCTGTCCTCCCAGTATTTCCAAACGGCCCAAGGAATTGGTCGGATCATTGACATCGCCCAAAACATTGGTCGGAGAATTGCCCGGACCGATACTCGCGGAGTAAGCAGCATAGACATAATCCACCTGGCTGTTAGTATAATTTGTGGAATAAAGTAATGCTGGATCGAAAGGCGTGTTGCCGGGCTGCCCGTTACTCCATTCAATGGGAGTAGCTGTCGTTATGTCGTATGAATTTGGACGAAACGTGAGAGTGTTCCGGTTGTCCTGATAGAATAAAACATTCGTGCTATAAGCCGCCGCGGCCGAGTTATCTCCAAAGTAAACGAAATTAGTTAAAGGAAAGCCGCTGACTACATCAATATCTGCCACCCTAAACTGGACAATGGCCTGCAATCCCTTCAACGTCGAGCCCGAGTTGGGCGAGAAAAGAACATCTACATTGATATTGGTATCCAATGCATTGGTTGAAACAAAAACTACCTGAATGACTTTATTGCTCGGACCAGCCTGAGTAACATTAGCGAAAGCCCGGTAGTTGTTGAAGTTCAAAGTAAAGCTGTTGGTATCAAAATTGACGCTGGCAAATGAAGGAACTTTCGTCGTATTGGTGGACAGAAAACCACTAAAGTTTTTCACTACCTCATGAGATCCTGACCCAAAAGTAAGAAAATTGGGATCAAATTGGCTGGGCATCCTATCCAAGGCCAGCGGATCGCCCGTGCCGGTTAAAACGCCATTAGTCCCGACGCCCCAATATAAATCGGTAACGAAGTTATCATTAAAAAAATTGGTGCTTCTAATGGAATCAAACTGCGTGAACCTGTTTTGAGCTGTGACCGAATTCCCCGTGAGCAATCCACCGTTTTGGAGATTAATATTATTTCCGCTCAGTTGCAAAAGCCCATTCGGGCCGGTGCTTAAATTACCCGGACTCGTGATATTCGTCGAATTCACCAACAAATAAGATAGAGTGCCAAAATTTCCGGTAAAACCGAAAAAACTGTCCGATGCTTCGATGACACCTTCATTGACAAAATTAACCGCTCGCCGGCGCGATCCGCTAATGGCTGGCGCGGTGTCAAACCGAAAACCGACTGAACCGAACATACTGCCGGTATTGGTAAAATTCAAGGTGCTGGAAGTATCAAAGGGCAGACTGGTGGAAATATCAAAAGTGCCTCTATTAAGAAAACTAAAGGCATCGATCTGGGGCGGAAATGTAACTAGTCCGTCATTAATATAAATCTGATCGGTGGCCCACCCCGTCTGCAAACCGCCAGCAATCAGGATACCAAGTATTAGTTTAATTTTAAAAAGGAACTTCATAAAGCTGGTAGCTGCTTTTCTATGGAATAGGTGGCAACGCCGTGCCGACAGGATAAACGATAGGCGCATTGGTAGTTCCATCAAATGATCCCCAAGTAAAACCGGTTCGTCGCTGACCGATGAAAAATTGATTCCCTTGGTGAAAATTGTATTGGAAAGGTCCTACTTTGCTTAACGTGATGACGACTTGAGGAGTAATAACCCCTGGCCCAGCGAGACTCGCATCGCCATTGATCGCATTATTATTATTCCAACCAGCGGTGTCGGTGCGTCTTGAAGCAACAGGTTGGCCCGACGGATCGACCCCTAAATCTGCAGCGCTGAATAGAATATCCGGTCTGGTGCTTGTCCTCCGCACGATCTGTTGAATAGGAGTGTTCGAAATAATGACGGTATCAATAAATTGGTTGGTAAAAACCGTAAAAGAATTGGTGCCGGCAAAAGCATCACGCTCCACCCGCACAAAAGTAATTTTGTCCACCCCGGCGCGCAATCCTGTATTGAAAGCCGGCGGCCGAAGTATCGTGGACCGATATCTTAGCACAGTAGTTTGAAAAGAACTCTCGCTTCGGACAAATCTGCCAAAGCTATTAGTGGCAAAGTCCGCGGGATTTAAATTCACAATGGGGAAAACATCAAAGAAATAATTGGTCGCATAACGGATGATTTGGGTGAACTCGAAATTCTGCGGGAAGAAGAGGTTGGTGCCCCCGCCGTTAGTGCCAAAGTCAATGAAGTTGGTGCCTGAATCCAAACGGTTAGTGATAGCCACTACTTCTACTAACTGCGTGGCAATAATATCGTAACCGGCCAGATTGGTCGGGACAATATAAATGCTACCACTGATAAAATTACTTAAGATTGTTATCGAATTGGTTTCTTGCCGCGGAAAACTGTCCGGAGGCGCAAATGGATCCTGCACCGCCGTGACAGTTTGAATCGTCACTACGCTGTTAGTAGAAAAGGTGTTCGTGACCACATTGCCGACAATATAGTTATAATTAGTCTCAACATTAGTGGAAACAGTCTGGGCGGTGGCGATGGTAAAGGTAAAGGGCGGATCATACGGTTGATTGGTAAAGTAAAAAACCGTATTGGTCGAAACCACATTCGTAAAGGAACGATTAGTTTGCAGGATAAGTAGATCGGGGTAGATCGCCAGCATGGCCGCTGGATCATTGGTGCGGCCATCTTCGCGGAAAGTGGCCAGATCGGTGGTAATTAAAAGTTGCAATAAAGACTGATCTTCCTGAACCAGGAATTGAGGTGATGGAGTAAAACTAAAGTTCGTCGTAGCGACTGTGTTTGTTAATAAAGGAGTCACATCTATAAAGGCCAGTTGATTGGTGGGAACAATATAAAATTGGCCGCAGGACATATTAGTCAAAAAAACATTGGTGAACACATTGGTGACAAGGGGGCCGGAATTGGGTAACATAATAGAACGTAATCCAATAGTGGTGATTATATTTGTAACCAGACGTTGAGAGGTCGGAGTATAGATAACCACATTGCCAAACGTATAATCAAAGGCGGGGACTGAGACAGTTGTTACATTTGTTTCTACAATCAATCTATTGGCAAAGTTGACATTGGTAAAAAAGGCGGTGTAATTGGTCGTGGTAATATTGGTGAAATAACTATTGGTGCTCGTGATCAATAAATCCGCATAGCCGGGAAAAGCCAGAAGTGTAGCAGTATCATTGGTGGTTCCGCGAGACCGCTCCACCAGTAAGCAATAATCCTGCGTGGTGAGCTGTTGTGGAGTAGGGTCTGTAAAGACTTCCCGAATATCAGGAAGTAAACTTTCGACATTGATATTATCGGGCCGCAGCAAATAACGCAGACCACCTACGTCATCATAAGTCAAGCTGGTATAAAATGTTCCAGTTTGCCGTCCCTTTCCTGCCAGCGTTGAAACAAAAGGATAAGCTAAAGGATCCGCCGTAATAACATTAGGAAAATCAATATCTGGATTTGCCAGTTGTGTAATAGAATCATAAATATACAGCTTGCCATTTATGTAAGGGGTCGGTTGATAGGTTACCGGATCAAAATTTCGCTGGATGACAAACCAGTTGGTAACGGTATTGTTAGCAACCACCGTGCGGCTGCGCAAGGTCCAGACATAACGCTCCGGCTCGGCTAATCCCATTTCTTCCAGCAACTCACTTAAAACCGTTGACTTTACATCCAAGAGACGCAGCGTATCCGCCTGAAAATTAACCCGAGTAGAATCAAATGGATAGTTATCCAGGTTTATTGCCGACATGGGGGGAAGATCATTGAAGATCGCAATCGCTTGATCCACCGCGGCCACACCATTCGAGCCAAAGTAAGTAACGAAGGAATCATCAAATCCATAAGTAATAAAAGGAATATTCCAACGATACTCTTCGCCCACGTTCATAGGCCCCCCGATATCGCCTCCCAGACGATAACCGATCCGCTCTACTTGCCAGTTATCAAAAGGCCCCAACAAAGAAAAGGCGCGCGCAGAAAAAGACGAAGCCAAAATCAGCAGAACTAAGAATGTAAACTTTAAAAGGCGCATAAAAATTAACGGAGCAGATTAACTCGATAAAAATAAAAGGCGTTGAAACTGTTTTGGCCGAGGTTAATTGAATCCACCGAGCCGCGCGCGACGCGAGGCGAACCTAAATTTTGCCAGAGACGAGGATTATTGATCGCTGATTGAACCTGATAGACGAAACCCGGACGCGTATTCCAGGATAACAAAAACCCTTGCGGCGTTTTGGTAAGCCGGACGCGTAAAACGCTGGCCGCATTGGTAGGATCAGTTCCCGCCAGAAATTCCATTAAGTTACTTGCGCCATCGCCATCAGAATCGGCGCTTGGACTTGGCCAGTTGGCTGGGTTGTTGCCCCAATACAAGGCCTGCCAGTCATCCGGCAAACCGTCTCCATTATTATCTCCTCCCAAAGTTGTGCCGGAAGCGACAGAGGAAAGCAGCGAACGACGGCCATCGGTCAATTGAAAAATCAGCCGGAAAGTATGCGTGCTACTCGGCAAAAGATTAGAAATAGTCGTCATGTTTCCTGTGACCGTAATCGGAGTAGATGAACCATCCATGTAAAGCTCGTAAAAAGCCACCGAATAACCCCCCACCGGAGACCAGGTCACGCTGAGAGCAGTCGAGTTTAATGCTGAAACATAGGGAGTAGGAGCGAGTAATCCATTCCCGGCGCCGACAATATAACGTTGCGCGAATAAATCGAAACTATTTGCATTGTCTTCAAAACTAGACCAGGTCACCAGATAACGGCCGGCCTGATCTACCCCCAGGGCCGGTTGAATTTGTTTGTCCAAAGTAGTCGTATTGACGCGAAGTTCGCTGCCGATGCGTTGACCGCTTAAAGTCAAGTATTGCCCGTAAATACCTTCATCGGATCCGTCCTGGCCCACACTGGTC
>JALYXC010000146.1 GCA_030947315.1 Verrucomicrobiota bacterium
GATGAAGGTGAACTCCGCGCCGCGATTTGCGCAAATCCCGAAGCCGAAGCTGTTTTAGCTGCGCGAGAAATTTTGCAGTTTGTGCGCGGTGGCGGACGTTATCGCGAAGCGGCAGTTTTGCTGCGGCAATTAAACGGTTACCACGATATTCTGCGCCGCGTTTTTACTCGTTACGAAATTCCTTTTTTCATGGACCGTCGCGAACCGGTGGCGCACCACCCGCTGGCCGAATTGACCCGCAGCGCCTTGCGCATGA
The DNA here is from genome assembly GCA_030947315.1 of Verrucomicrobiota bacterium. Taxonomy (GTDB): domain Bacteria; phylum Verrucomicrobiota; class Verrucomicrobiia; order Limisphaerales; family CANJXF01; genus JALYXC01. Next base: position 257 of record JALYXC010000146.1, read on the forward strand.
TTGCGTTCAACTGGCAGCACGATGATTTTTTTGGCGCTCTCAAAACCTGCTTGGTGAACGACAATGCCAATGCCCTTGACCAACTTGAAAATGAAGCATTGGCGCGCGGTTGGAAAGGTTCGGTCTGGCTGCAACCGCTGCCAAATTCCGACGAAAAAAAGTCGGTGGAATTTCTGGAAAAACTGCGGCAAAAAATTATTCAACCGTTTCAAGAACTGGCGAATGATTTAATTTACCCCCAACAAAATGGAATCACCGGAAAACAACTCGCTGTCGGATTAAGAAATTTTTGGGACGAACTCGCTATTGAAAAAAAACTTGAGCAATGGAGCGAGGCGAACAGTTCGAATCTTGGTGCAGTTCACGCAACCGTCTGGCAGCAAATGAATGCGTGGCTCGATAATCTGGAACTGGCCTTTTCCAATGAAGCGTTGGTTTTAAGCGAGTGGTTGCCGATTCTGGAATCCGGATTGAGCAGTCTCAGTGTTGGAATTATTCCTCCCGCCCTGGATCAAGTTTTGATTGGCGCGATTGATCGTTCCCGCAATCCAGATTTAAAACTCGCGCTGGTTCTTGGCTTGAATGAATCGGTTTTTCCCGCTGCGCCAAAATCATCCGGCTTGCTGACCGAACCCGACCGCGCCGAATTGGAAAAGCAAAATATTTTTCTGGGAGCAAACACCAAACAGCTTTTAAGCCGCGAACGGTTTTACGGTTACATCGCCTGCACGCGGTCGCGAGAGCGTTTGGTTTTGACCTGTGCCACGCGCGATTCCGCCGGGAAAATGCTGAATCCGTCGCCGTTTTTTTCCTTGGTCAAACAACTTTTTCCCCAGGCTGAAATTGAAAATTTTTCGGCTGAAAAAAACTGGAGCGAAAGCGAACATGCGTCGGAATTAGTGACGCCGCTTTTCCAGAACAGAATTCAGCAGCCGGAAGCCCGAAGCCAGAATTTATCCGCGCTGGAAAATCTTCCGGTCTTTTCGCCTTTGCGGGAACAACTCGAAAATCTAACTGTCGGGCCGCTGGAATCTCTTTCGCCGAAATTGGCCGAACAACTTTATGGCCTGGTTTTAAAAACGTCCGTCAGCAGTCTCGAACAATTCGCGGCTTGCCCATTTAAATTTTTTATTCATAGCGGTTTAAGCGCCAAGGAGCGTCAACAATTTGAATTGGATGTTCGCGAGCAAGGCAATTTTCAACACGCGGTTCTGGCGGAATTTCATGAGCAATTGCAAAAAGAAAAAAAACAGTGGCGCGATTTAACACCGGAAAAAGCGCGGCAAAAAATCGGCGAGATTGCCGAAAAATTAAGCGCTGATTTTCGCGAGGGACTTGTTCGAGCTGATGCCCTAAGCGGGTTCACTGCGAAAAGTTTGACGGAATCATTGCAGCAATTTATCGCGGCAATCATTGGATGGATGAATCAATATGATTTCAATCCGCACTCGGTCGAGCTGGCTTTTGGCCTGGACGAAAAGTCGCTGCCGGCTTGGGAACTCGCTTTGGACGACCGGCACAAAATGGCTTTTTGTGGAAAGATTGATCGGGTTGATATTTGTCTGCTGCCCGATTGCGACGAGGCGCTCGGCGTGGTGATTGATTACAAATCGAGCGAGACAAAACTGGATCCTGTTTTACTCGAAAATGGCGTGCAATTGCAATTGCCCGCTTATCTGAGCGTCCTGCGGCATTTGCCGGAAAAAAGTTTTGGCGGAAAAAAAATTATTCCGGCAGGAGTTTTTTATGTGAATTTGCGCGGCGAATTTCCCGGCGAAAAAAATCGGAACAAAGTTTTGCAGGGAACCGGTTCAGAAACAGCCTATCAACATTCCGGCCGGTTTAATTTTGAAATATTGCCGCGACTCGACAATCGAAATCTCAAATCCGGGACGCAATTTAATTACCGTTTGAAAAATGACGGACAGCCCTGGAGCAACAGCCTTGAATCAATGTCGGCC
>JALYXC010000414.1 GCA_030947315.1 Verrucomicrobiota bacterium
CCATTGGCGGGGCGTGCCCAAGGAACATTCGTCAACATTACTTTTGACGGGCCACCGACGCTAGTACGTGGGGAGGTTCGTTATGTGGAGGAGTACGATGAAGCTGGCATGCGGTTCACGTCTACCGCATCTATCTTTGGCAGGGTAGGCGGGGGGGTTACAAACCTGCCGGAAAATGGCACAGCTTACATAGGAGCTGCGCTTAATGCTTCTGTAAACGTTAGTTTTTCTACTGGTGCGGCGTTTGACTTAGTCTCAGTAGATTTGGCCGAATTAGGCACGGCGAAGTATGCCAACGATCCAGTTACCGTCCTCTTCGCAGGTTACTATTCTGACGGTTCGTTTGTCACTACCCAGTTCACCACCGACGGATTAATAGTAGGAGACGGAGTCTTTCCTGATTTTCAAACTTTTCATTTCGATTCCCGGTTCACCGGGTTGCAGCGGGTAGAGATTCCTACCGGCGGTTGGTGGCTGGATAACCTGGTTGTCGCCGTTCCGGAACCTTCCTCTTTTGTTCTATTTGGTTTAGGAGGTATATTCGCCGCCGCCCGCCTCCTTCACCAGCGCCGTTCCAAACGATGAGGCAGTTTTTATTTTGCGCCCTATCTCCTTCCTGAAAATTGGCAATGGCGGCGGCAACGCCGATGTTTTCTCACATGTTGAAGGTCGCATTCCTAACACCGTAATTTGTCCTGAACAAATGCAGTAAAAAAGCTTTTCAACACGCCGCGTTTTTTTAAACTTCTTTTTATCGCATGTGGATTTTGATTATGAAAAAACTTTTTCCTTTTTTGGCGGTCATTTTCTTCAGCGCAATTTGGTCCGTGTCGGCGGCGGATAAAAAAATTGTGCTCGTGGCGGGCCCGCCGAGTCACGGCCCGGGCGCCCATGAGCATAATGCCGGTGTTCAACTTCTCAAAAAATGTCTCGATGGCGTGCCAGGAATTAAAACGGAAATTCAGTTGAACGGCTGGCCGGAGGACGAGAAAATTTTCGACGGCGCGGATGCCCTTGTCCTTTACATGGATGGCGGCCCGTCGCATCCGTTGCTGCAAGAGGATCGTTTGCAAAAAATGGGCGAGCGAATGAATAAAGGAGTGGGTCTGGCGTGTCTTCATTACGCGACGGAACCGACGATTGCGAAAGGAGAAAAGGAATTTCTGGAATGGATCGGCGGCGCGTTTGAAATCAATTGGTCGGTTAATCCGCATTGGGACGCTGATTTTAAAACATTGCCCAAACATCCCATCACGCGCGGCGTCAAGCCGTTCAAAATTAATGACGAATGGTATTTTCATCTTCGTTTTCCTGAAGGGACGAAAGGCGTCACGCCAATTTTAACCGCTGTTCCCACGCCCGAGACTACTTCGCGGAAAAATGGCGCTCACGAAGGAAACGACATAGTGCGCGAACTTGTGAAAAAAGGCGAGCCGCAAACCGTCGCCTGGGCGTATCAACGTGAAAATGGCGGACGCGGATTTGGTTTAACAGGCGCGCATGTTCATACAAATTGGGGCGACGAAAATTTCCGGAAGATTGTTCTCAACGCCATTTTGTGGATTGCCAAAGCGGACGTTCCAAAAAATGGAGTGGAGAGCAAAATTACCCCGGAAGATTTGGAAAAAAATCTCGACGACAAAGGCGAAAAAAAAAAGAAAAAATAACTGAAGCCGAGCCTGCAGAGAGTCGAAGATTTGGTTTTGCCGCGGCGCAGGAATCTTTGACAAATATGACGGTCGCCGACGGGCTGGAAGTTTCCGTGTTTGCGGCGGAGCCGATGTTGCGCAATCCGACTGATATGGATATTGATGAGCACGGCCGCATTTGGATTACCGAGGGAGTCAATTATCGCTACTCAATCAAGCCGTGGGGAATTCTCGATCCGGCCGGTGATCGCATCGTGATTTTGGAAGACACGAATCACGACGGCGTCGCGGACATTGCGAAAACTTTTTATCAGGATGCGAGTTTGAAAGCGCCACTCGGAATTTGTGTTCTCGGAAATAAAGTCATCGTTTCCTGCTCACCGGAAATTTTCATTTTGACTGATACCGACGGCGATGACAAAGCCGACAAAAAGGAAATTTTGTTCAGCGGAATTTCTGGCGTGGATCACGATCACGGAGTCCACGCGGTAAGTTTTGGGCCGGATGGAAAATTGTATTTTAATTTTGGAAATGCGGGCGGACAACTGAAAGACGCCAGCGGCAAACCCGTGGTTGATGTTGATGAAAATGAAGTCTCGGCCAAAGGCGGCTTTCGGCAGGGAATGTGTTTTCGGTGCAATGTTGACGGCAGTGAAGTCGAGGTGCTCGGACAAAATTTCCGCAATCCGTATGAAGTCGCGGTGGATTCTTTCGGCACAATCTGGCAATCGGATAACGACGATGACGGGAATCGCGCGGTGCGAATTAATTATGTGATGCAACATGGAAATTATGGTTTCTCCGATGAAATCACGGGCGCGGCGTGGCCGGAGAAAAGGACGAATCTGGAGGATGAAATTTTTCGGCGTCACTGGCATCAGAATGATCCCGGCTCCGTGCCAAATCTTTTGGTGACGGGCCCGGGCGCGCCGACGGGACTGGCGATTTACGAGGGAAAATTGCTCCCACAAATTTTCCAATATCAAATGATTCATTGCGATGCGGGCGCGCGGGTGGTGCGCAGTTACCCCGTGAAACCGGACGGCGCGGGTTACAAAGCGAAGATCGTGGACATTCTTTCGAGCAGCGATTCGTGGTTTCGTCCGGC
>JALYXC010000417.1 GCA_030947315.1 Verrucomicrobiota bacterium
AAACTGACAATGGTGATCGTGATAATCACAGCCCACAACCAATTCTGATGTTTGCGAATGGAACCAATCATAATTAAAATTTAAAAATCGAGGGCGCAGGCTAACGGTCTGGATTCAGGCGGGTCAACTTTAAAAACGGAGGAAAGTTCGGAAAATCAAAAATGGCGAATCAAAATTTTCTCCATGTTCTATCCTTTACAATTTTGGCGCGCTCCTGTAATTCTCACCGCCATGATGCAAAAAATAAAAAAGTTTCTCCCGCTGGCGCTCCCGTTTTTTCTGGCGGCTTGCGCCTCGCTGACCAATCTGACTTCGAGCAAACAAATCCGAAATGATACTGGCTTTTATCCGGTCGAAGCGGTCTGGGAAAGCACGGGCCAAAAAGTGCGGCCTGGATCCATCCAACCGCAAGTGCTAATTGGTTTAAAAAGTATTCCGATGCAGCCGACTCCGATGGTGAAAAATCGCTGGGAAGCAATGGTGCCGGTTCCAGCCGATGAGAATGTGCTTTATTACCGGATAAAATTTGACTTCGATGTAGATGCAACTCCCGTTGTGCGCAAAGACAGCAAACTCACTCCAGAATATCGCCTGGAAATTATCGAGCCGAAATAAATCAACTCTTCTTCGAAGAGGCGTTCTACTAAAAAGAGCGCCTCCATTTTAGCGATAGCCCCAACCAAAACGGCTGCCGCCACGATTGGCAATCGGCCAGTAAATAAAATAAGATTTGCCGATGACATTTTCTCGCGGGAAATCACCCCATCCACGAGAATCAAAGCTATTGATCGTATTGTCACCCATGACCATATAATGATTAGTGGCGACAATATATTCCTGTGATTCATCGGGAAAATTGGGAGTCAGAACAGGGCCGAAAAGTCCATTGACGTGACCTGAATAATGGCTTTCCTGCGGAGGCCCGGTAAAACTGTAGACATTTTCAAAATGGGGCGTAGCTGCGTCGAGCCGTTTTCCGTCAATAATTAAATGGCGATCGTTGCCGATGCGAACATGTTCGCTGCCTAACGCGACGAGCCGTTTGATGTAAAATTGATCCTGCCGCATATTCGGATGTTGAATGCCCGCCGTCTTGAAAACGATAATTTCTCCGCGCCTCGGATGACGAAAATTATAAGTCATTCGATCTACAAATAAATGATCACCGGTGATTTCCTTGAGCTTGATAATCTCTTCGCCTTTGCGAAACGGCTTTCCTTCCTGCAAACCAGCGGCTCTTAAAAATTCAAATTGTTTTTCTTCATCTGGCGTGAACCAGAGGGTATAATTTTTAATGACCGGCTGAGGTCCCGCCAGGTATTCCATCGTGAATGTTTGTTTATTGATAAATTTCAAAAAATGTTGCGCCGGGCCAATTTTAACGAGTTGGCCATCTTCTTCGGCCACTAAATGATGGTAAAAAGCGCCTTGCACAAACGCGTCTTTAATTCTTTCAAAACGATTGGGCAGTTCAGAAAACGGTTCGAGCGTCACGCCATATAAAGTTGGTTGCATCGAGCCGGTGGGAATTTTAAAAGGCTGCAAAAAAAAGGTGCGAATCGCCATGGCCACCGCGATGGCCACGAGGAGAACTTCCACATTCTCGCGCCAGGCATGATTCGGATACGGTTTCAACCACTTGTTGGCGGTTGCTTCAAGTTCCGCGACTTGTTTTTCGAGCGCTTCAATACTGGTGTGAGAATCAATTGCTTTTTTAGTTTGCGCCAGAGAATCGCTGACCGCCGCAATGGCCGGCGGCGATAGAATGTCCCGCTGCGCGTTTAAAAGTTTTTGCACATGCTTGAACATTTCTGCCGCCAGACGAACTTTTCGAGAAAGAAACCAACGTATAGTCATAGGTAATAGATTATGCTTTTAAAACTTCAATAAACGCTTCCTGCGGAATATTAACGGAGCCGAAAGCTTTCATTCTTTTTTTTCCTTCTTTTTGTTTTTCGAGAAGCTTTCGTTTGCGCGTAATGTCTCCTCCGTAACATTTTGCCGTCACATCTTTGCGCATGGCGCTGACCGTTTCGCGCGCGACAAATTTTCCGCCGATGGCTGCTTGAATGGCGACTTGAAATTGCTGAACAGGAATCACTTCCTTCAACTTGGCGGCCAGCGCGCGTCCGCGTCCCTCGGCTTTATCGCGATGAACAATGCACGAAAACGCATCCACCGATTCACCATTAACCAGCATGTCGAGTTTTACCATGGACGATTCCCGGTAATCAGAATGCTCATAATCCATTGAGCCGAAGCCGCGCGTAATACTTTTAATGCGATCATGAAAATCAATCAGGATTTCACTCAACGGCAGCAAGCTTGTCAGCATGACCCGGCGCGTGTCGAGCGTTTCGGTGTGGTCAACTGCGCCTCGTTTTTCCGCGATCAACGCCATGAGATCGCCGATATATTCGTTGGGACAAATGACAAATGCTTTGACCATCGGCTCTTCAATTGTCTCAATGTAATTTTGTTCCGGCAAATAAGCTGGGTTATCAATTTCCTTCATGGTTCCGTCCGTCAAAGTCACTCGATAAACCACGCTTGGATAGGTGGCGATGATGTCCATGTTGTATTCGCGCCGCAACCGTTCCTGAACAATTTCCAAATGCAACAGCCCCAAAAATCCGCAGCGAAAACCAAACCCGAGCGCGACGGAACTTTCGCTCTGAAAAACGAATGCCGAATCGTTCAATTGCAACTTTCCGAGGTTCGCTTTGAGATGTTCATAGTCCGCCGTGTTGATGGGATAAATTCCGCTGAAAACCATCGGATGAATTTCCTTGAAGCCGGGCAAAACCACCGAAGGATTGCGCGCATCGGTGATGGTGTCGCCCATCTTCACTTCCTTCGGACTTTTTATATTCGCGGTAAAATAACCGGTCTCCCCCACTTCCAATTTTTCCCGCACGTAAGGTTTCGGATTAAAACTGCCCACTTCTTTCACCTCCACTGATTTGCCGGAGTGCAAAAGTTTCACCTGCATCCCCGCTTTTAGTTCGCCATTAAAAACGCGCACATGTGTCACGACACCTTTGTAAGTATCAAAATAAGAATCAAATCCAAGCGCTTGCAAGGAGGGCGCGCCAGTCGGCTGCGGCGGTGGAATGCGTTCGACAATTGCTTCTAAAATTTCTTCGATTCCGATTCCTTCTTTGGCGCTGGCCAGAAGCGCGGTTTCAGCCGGAATCGCCAAAATATCTTCCAGTTGCATTTTGGCGAGCGCGACATCGGCATGCGGCAAATCAATTTTATTTATGACTGGAATGACGGTTAAATTTTGTCTCATGGCGAGATGAACATTCGCCACGGTTTGCGCTTCGACACCTTGCGCGGCATCAATAATTAAAAGAGCGCCTTCACACGCGCTCAAGCTGCGCGAAACCTCGTAGGAAAAATCAACGTGGCCTGGCGTATCAATTAAATTCAATTCGTAGGTCTCACCATTTTTTGCCCGGTAAAGCATCGTGACTGGATGCGCCTTGATCGTGATGCCCCGTTCGCGTTCCAGGTCCATCGAGTCGAGCAATTGCTCTTCCATATCACGCGTGGCGATCGTCCCGGTCGAATGCAAAAGACGATCCGAAAGCGTGGTTTTCCCGTGATCAATGTGGGCAATGATGCTGAAATTTCTAATGTGCGCTGCGTCCATTTATTAATCGTGACATCGTTGAATCGTTGAGACGTTACATCGTTAAATTGATTTATCGCCTCAACAATTTAATAATTTTAACCGTTCGCGACTTACGATTCACGGTTCAACGAGCGGAGCAAGATAATCAGAATCTGTTTGAAAGAAAGAAAAATCCCCGTCAGAGCGGAACCATTTCCCCGCCCTTTTCTGTTTGTTTCTGTCGGAAAAAACGAGGGACTTGGCCGCACGGCGATCCTCCGTTTTTTCGCTTGCAAAAGAAATGAAAGAAGGACATTTTAAGTCATCCAAAAAATGCAAAATTTATTTACCCGTCAAACCCGCGCCGTTAACAAAACTGTTTTAGCCTTCACCTTGATTGAGTTGCTTGTAGTCATTGCGATCATCGCAATTCTGGCTGGAATGTTATTGCCCGCTTTAGCCAAAGCCAAACAGAAGGCTGAACAAACCAAGTGTATGAGCAATATGAAACAATATTCTTACGCTATGAATATGTATGCTTCGGATAATAGTGATAGATTACCGGGCATGTGTTGGAAAGGCGTCTATCCCCAATACTGGACGGGTGATTCACTTCGTTTTAATTTAATTACAATAATGCCGACTTATTTAGG
>JALYXC010000207.1 GCA_030947315.1 Verrucomicrobiota bacterium
TTTGATCTAGTCGGAGAACGGCAGCGGACAAACTACAAACAAGATTCCAAAAACCATTGGATGGATGAATCGTTTGAAATAAAATTGCGCAATCGCAAAAAAACCGCGGTGGAAATTCGGGTCGTCGAACATCTTTATCGCTGGACGAATTGGGAAATCACCCAAAAAACCGACGACTTCAAAAAGACCGAATCACAAACCATCGAATTTCGCCTGGAAGTAAAACCTGATGAAGAAAAAACGTTGAGCTACAACGTGCATTACACCTGGTGAGTTGGCTATTCCTAAACAAGCAATGGAAAAACTCGAACTACTTGGCAAAACACCCCGTTGTTGGTGGTGTGGGAAAAATGCTACCACACCTCAGCCGATCATTATCGATTTTTTGCAAAAGCAATATACTGCGACCGTTTTGTTCACAAAAATGCGCGGACGCTACCACCAGTGCTTACCGATATATGGGGAAAGTATTCCCCCTTTTTCCCGTTGGTCTGATCGGGAGTGTGTTTTTAATCTGCGGTCCGGATTTTTTCCATTGGCCTGTGCAGTATGTTATCCTCGGCTTCTTTTTGCTGGGGACTACAATTATTATTTGCCCTTTCGCCACACCTCAAACCACCTTACTCCTCGGCTTAAAACGGAGTCTGGCGTTAGCGCGGATAATAGGCGGAGGTGTGTTTTTTTTACGATCTCTTTTTTCAGACGCAAATTTTTCAATCTTTCTTAAAAAAATCGGTTGAATCCTATTTCTGCGGGCTTAGGTTATTTTCATGAAAAATTCAGAAAATCTCAGCGGAAAAATCTCGGATCATTTTCAAGGAGTCGGAACGATCACTCGCGAAATGGTCACGCAACGCGCCAGGGAACTGGCCGTCATCAACGGCCGCGATCATTTTAATGACATTGATTGGAGCCAAGCCAAACAAGAATTGCTGGGCGGGACAGAAGCTGACGCAACGGATGAAGGAGTCGAAATGTTGACGCGTTGGGATGAAGATCCGGGCGTTTCCGGACATCAAATTCCCAGTCGCGAACCGAAGGATGAACGGACCGACGCCGAACGATTGATCGAACAAGGAATGGAAGAAGCCAATCACGAGAGAATGTTTCGCGGAAGCCAGCAAGGCGCGGAAGGTTAAAGCGGCTCAATCATCACCGCGTTTAATTGTTCCAATTAAACAAGGTTCGAATGAATGTTCGTTTTCAAAATCGAACTGAAGCCGGTCGTTTTCTCGCCCAGCAATTAAAACATCTCGCGCACCCTGATTTGTTGGTGCTTGCGTTGCCCCGCGGCGGTGTCCCGATCGGCTACGAAGTGGCGTTGGCATTGCGCGCGCCTCTCGATGTTTTTCTGGTGCGCAAATTGGGTGTGCCGGGTCACGAAGAATTCGCCATGGGCGCCATCGCTTCGGGCGGAATTTCTTTTCTCAATGAAGAAGTCGTGCAACAATTAAAAATTCCACAGCGGGAAATTGATCAGGTCGTCGCTCAGGAAGAACGGGAATTAAAACGGCGTGAACATTTTTACGGCAGCGATGTTCGTTCCTTTTCCGTGCAGGATCGCATTCTGATTTTGGTGGATGATGGATTGGCCACCGGTTCCAGCATGAAAGTAGCGGTCCGCGCTTTGAAACAAAAGAAACCGCGCAAAATTATTATTGCGGTGCCCGTGGCTGCGGCCGATACCTGCGCTGATTTAAAAAAGGAGGCGGACGAAGTTATTTGCGCGAGAACCCCGGAGCCGTTTTATGCGGTGGGACAATGGTATGAAGATTTTTCCCAAACCAGCGATGAAGAAGTCCGCGACCTTTTGCAACGCGCCGCGACCCGCTTTAAAATTCCTGAAACCGCGCCGATAGATTTATTATAGCTTATGCAGAATTTTCCAGAGCCAGAAAAAGATCAGGGCGTTTCCATTCCAGCGGGTGAGATTGCGCTGGAAGGAAATTTAAACATTCCAAAAAATGCCTGCGGCCTGGTCCTCTTTGCGCACGGCAGCGGCAGCAGCCGGCACAGCGTGCGCAATCAGTTCGTGGCTGATTTTCTCAACCGAAATCATCTCGGCACGCTGCTTTTTGACCTGCTTTCCGCTGAAGAAGAAGCCATTGATCTTCGCACGACGCAGCTTCGTTTTGACATTGCTTTTTTGGCCGAACGGCTTCTTCACGCGGTTAATTGGGCTGGAAAAAACCCGGCCATTGGCCAACTGAATCTCGGCTGCTTTGGCTCGAGCACCGGAGGCGGGGCCGCGCTGCTCGCCGCGGCGGAAGAAAAAAAAATCGCGGCGATTGTTTCGCGGGGAGGACGTCCTGATTTGGCTGGAAACGCTTTGGGTTTTGTGCAGGCGCCCACACTTTTAATTGTAGGCGGAAATGATTTTCAAGTGATCGAACTCAACCGACAAGCCTTGGCACAAATGCATTGTGAAAAAAAATTGGAAATAATTCCTGGCGCCACCCATTTATTTGAAGAACCCGGCGCGCTGGAAGAAGTCGCCGACCTGGCCAGTCAATGGTTTCAGCGCCATCTTGCTCCAGCGTGAAAAATTGGAGGATTTTTTTGCAAAAATTATTTTCCAGCGAATTCGTTTTCAGCCTTCAATCGCCAGACCAGCCAACTACCGGCCACAAATAAAATCGCGCAATAACTAAAAGCGACGGCTGTTCCCCATTGCGCCCACAAAAATCCCACGATTAAACTCGAGGCAAAATCTCCAATCCCATTCACCGTTGCCAATGCGCCAAACGCCATTCCGTGTTGTTCTTCACTGACTAACCCGGCGCAAAAGGAATCTTCCACTGTTTCTTCGAGCGCCACATAAATTCCGCCCGCAATAAAAATTCCGGCCAAACCTCCTATGCTCACCGGCAAAATAATTATTCCCAACGCCATCACCGCAGCCAAAAAATATCCCGCGCTCAGAAGTTTTCGTTTTTCATAACGGTCCGCCAGCCAGCCGCTCAGATAAGAAAAACCGGCGTAAAAAATATTGTGCGCCAGATAAAATCCAATGCCCAGGCTGGCCGCTTTGGCCTGACCCAGAACAGGAGTCAGTTTTTGCGTCGCCAAAAGAATCAACATCGTATGCGCAAAATCGCCCAGCCCAAATAATCCAATCGCCAACAGCAAATGACGAAAACGCGGCGGCAGCGCGCGCAAACTCGCCGTGAAAGAAATATGAGAAACCGGTTTCCGCTTTTTTTCTTTGACGACAAATGCCATTACCGCCACGGCGCTGAGTCCAGGAATAAGCGTCCATAAAAATAACGTTGAATAACTTTGTTGAAAGATGCCGAGTAAAAAGAAAGCGCTGGCGGGACCAATGATCGCTCCCATCGTGT
>JALYXC010000231.1 GCA_030947315.1 Verrucomicrobiota bacterium
GGTGTCGAGTGACGAGTGGCCAGAACCAGCCAAAGCAATTTCGCAGCGCGAACCGAAAGAACGAAAGGTGAGAAAGGGATTTGCGGCGACAAACGAATAGCGCGCCTGAGCCGACTCAAAAAAACCACTCCGTAACAAAACAATATTGAACTTGGAACTCGAAACGCGGAACTCGCAATTAACGCGCCGCAATTGCGCCACAAGCAATTCCGGCGTGCGCTGAGTTTGGATTTCCTGAATCAAGGAGCGCATTAATTTAAAGAATTATTTTTCTCACGTTGTGATTCCACCAGCCCGCGAATCGATAAGCGCCCTGCAAAATTTTTTAACTTTCACGGGGACAAAAGATCCGATTCAGTGCTGAATAAAATAACTTAAATTTTCCAATTCAATAGCCAGGTTAACATTATTGACCATTACTTCTTCAGGAACGTGCAGGACGATGGGAGCGAAATTTAAAATTCCAGTTATCCCGGCTCGAACCAACGTATTCGCCACTTTTTGCGCCTCGGAAGTTGGCACGGTAACAATAGCCATTTTCACGCCATGTTTTCGAATCACCGAAGATAATTTTCCCATTTTATAAATCGGTTGCGAAGTTTTTTTGCGCCGGCGGCGAATGTTCACGTCGAAGGCCGCGACAATTTCAAATCCTTCCTGGCCGAAGCCGCGATAAGACAGCAGGGCCAAACCTAAATTTCCGACACCGACCAAAACCACCGGCTGCAAACTATTGGTGCCCAGCAAATCAGATATCATTTTAAAAAGTTGCTCGACATCGTAACCCAAACCGCGCGTGCCGAATTGCCCAAAATAAGTCAGATCTTTGCGCAGTTGAGTTGATTTTACGCCGGCCGCTTTGGCCAGCGCCTCACTGGAAACGGTGCGAATGCGGTTGCCTTTTAATCGCGCCAGGCCGCGCAAATAAACCGAGAGACGATAAATCGCTTTGCGGGGGATTTCAGCGCGAATAGTTTTTTTCAATCAGGCGAAATTAGAAAAAAGATTTATCGGAAGCAAAGTAAAACGAATCATTCGCCCTTCCCAAAGTCCGCAAGCCGAAAGGCTTCGGATTAATCAATGAAATTAAATTCGTTGGAGAGCAGCAAAATCTGCGCATATTGTCCCCACGAATTCAGCAATTCCTTTTTTTTAGGCGGTCCTTCAAAATCATTTTGTGCCGACCAGGTTTTTCCTTTTTGCGCGGCGGCTTCGTCATTCGTTTTTAAAACTGCAATCACTGGCGCCCATTGGAAACTGTCGCTATTGGCGCTGGTTCGCATTTCCGCAATAAAATCAATGTTCTCGCCACGTTGGACTTCGCATTGAGCCACTATTGTTTCCGCTTTGCCATTTTGCGCAATCCAATGGCCGAGTTCGCCATGACGGCTCGAAACAATTCGTCCCAACACTCCGTCGCCTTTGTCTGAAGGATGAACGAGCGTTCCTTCAATTTTAATCGTAGCCGCGCCAAGCGAGGTCCAGCGTCGAATGGCGGAATGTTCCAAGCGATTCCCCGGATGTCCGGCGGTAGGATTGAGCATGACGTAACCGAATTGCGGATCGGGAAAAGTTTCTGAAGCCTGCCATTGGTTATTGGTGAAACAAGACAGAGAAGAAAATTTCATGACTTTTTTTTCCTGGTCCCATTGGCCGTATCCATATTGCCAAATCGGAGGCGTATCGTTTTGAGAAGCCAGAGTCGCTTGAGTTCTTAGAAATTTTTCCGCAGCCTGCAGTTCGTCGCGAGCCGGAGCGCGCTGATAAATTTTTTGGTAAAGATATTGGATGCGCGCCGGAGCAGTGGAAATAGTTTGAAACGTTTTATTGGTGGTCAAACTTTGGACCTGCGCCATCACGAAAGGGCTGTTCATTAAAAACAACGCCTGTTGCGGAACAGTCGTGGAAAAACGTTGCGAACTGGTTGTATCGGGACTCGCAAAATCAAACGTGCGAAAAAGGCCGGGCAGATTTTGCCGGTCAATGTAGCCGTAAACCGCCCGACGCAGGGAAAATGGTTCGTCCACGATATTCACGGGCCGGCCGCCGATGGATAAATCGAGCTGGCCGGAAATCGAAAGAATCGAGTCGCGCAATTCTTCAAAATCGAGCCGCTGCCGATTCATTTTCCAAAGGAGCGAATTGTTAGAATCAATTTGAGCGCCGGGCAAATGATCCTCACTGCTTTGTTGATAAACGCTGGAGAGCATAATCAGGCGATGCAAATTTTTTATGGACCAGCCTTTTTCCATGAATTGCCAGGCCAGATAATCGAGCAACTCCCGCTGCGCGGGCGGCTCGGAGCGCACTCCAAAATCGCTCGGCGTATTGACCAGTCCTTTTCCAAAATGATGCAGCCAAATCCGGTTGACGATGACTCGTGGCGTCAATGGGTTTTCTTTGCTGACAATAGCTTGAGCGAGTTCCAGACGGCCACTGCCTTTTTGAAAGGGCTGACGATTTTCGCTCGATAAAATCTGTAAAAATTGTCGCGGCACCTCGGGACCCGGATTGGCGGAATTGCCCCGAACAAAAACATGCGCATTAGCTGGGGTCGCTTTGTCTTCCAGAGACATGGCGCGCGGCGGAGCGCCCGGATGAGTCACGGAAAGTTCGACAATTTTTATTTTCAACTCGCTGAGACGAACGGTCGTGGCCACGTCCAGAAACCGATAAAGCTCAGTGAACGACAGATTGGAAAGTCCGTCCGCCGCGTAGAGAGCCTGGCGTACTTCTTCCCAATTGGAATCACTGGACGAAGCCGCCGCGGCTGGTTTGGGCGGAATTTTGGAAGTAATTAATTTTTCCTGAACGGTCGAAATTTCCTGGCCGCGTTTATCGGCTTCAGTGAATAATTTTCCGTACCGTTCAGCCACTTGCTTCATGGAAGTCGGCGCATTGGTGAAGAGTTGCGCCACGAGCGGATTGAGCGGTTTTTCCACATTTTTATTGGCGACGAATTGCGCGGACAAATCTTTGGCGCGAGCCGAAAATTCATTTTCCGGCAAGGCGGCGAAAGCAAACCACGGCGCAAAAACCGGGTGATGTTTTTTGCTGAAATTTTCCAGATGGGAAATCCATTGCTGCGCTAATGGAACGTCCAATTTCCGTTCCAAAGCCAGTTGCTCAAATTTTGATTTGTCAGCGAGCCGGTGCGAATCGTAAGCCGCTAAAAGGTATTCGCCGGTTTTTTGGCGAAGCTGCGTCAAAGTTTCTTTTACTTTCGATTTTTTGAAATTCCGCAATTCCTCTTCGCGCTTTTTTTTCTCGGCCAGATAGTCATCATACTCTTTCGGTCTGGAACCGAGCTGCGGATATTCCTTCGGTTCTGTGCTGCTGGCGAAAATTCCGTAGAGCGAATAGTAATCTTTTGTCGGAATGGGATCGAACTTATGATCATGACAACGGGCGCAAGCCACCGTTAATCCCATCAAACCGCGCGTCACGACATCAATCCGGTCATCAATAATATCAGACTGATTATTTAAAAAGCGGCGGCCTACCGTGAGAAATCCCATCGCCGCGAGTGGTTCTTTATTTTCGCCCAAAGGCAATTGGTCCGCGGCGATTTGTTGGACAACAAATTTATCAAACGGCAAATCTTCGTTGAAAGCGCGAATCACGTAATCGCGATAAGTATAGGAATAAGGATAACGCCTCTCTTCCATAAACATGTAGCCTTTCGTGTCGGCGTAGCGCGCCACATCGAGCCAATGCCGCCCCCACCGTTCGCCGTAGCGCGGTGAGTTCAGTAAACGATCAACCACTTTGGCAAAGGCCTCTGGCGATTTATCTTTTAAAAAATTTTCCACTTCGGTGGGCGTCGGTGGAAGGCCCGTTAAATCAAAAGTAGCCCGACGGATTAGAGTGCGTTTATCGGCGGGCGGCGATGGCTTGATTCCTTTCGACTCGAGTTTCGCCAAAACAAAATTATCAATGGAATTTTTGATCCACCGTTTATTTTTTACTTTGGGCAAAGGCGGATTTTTGACAGGTTGAAAAGCCCAGTGATTCTTCGAGTTTTGAGTTTTGGGTTTTGAGTTTTGAGTTGAAGAAATTCTCGGATCCGGCGCGCCCATTTTCACCCAGGTTTCCAAATCAGCGATCTGGACGGCAGAAAGTTTTTTGTTTTTGGGCGGCATCTGCAAATTTTCATCAGTGTAATGAACCGCCTTGATGAAAAGGCTTTGCTCTGGTTTTCCAGGAACGAGCGCCGGTCCGGTATCGCCGCCTTTGCGCAAACCTTCCTGCGTATCGAGCAACAAACCGCCTTTGACTTTTTCGCTTTGGCTGCTGTGGCATTTGTAGCAATTCTCCACAAAAATCGGACGGATTTTTTTTTCAAAAAAATCAAGACCCGCCGCATCTGGAGTCGCGACGGAAACAAAGCTGCTGGCCAACAGGAGCAATCCGGAAATTAAAAAGGGAGTTGTAAATTTTTTCACGCGCGCTGATATTGACGGGGAAATATGACTTCAATTCACGAAAAAACAAAAGTAATTCTCGTGGACTTGCAAGGAGTCTTCGACTTTTGAACTGAGTCTCGTTACCTCGACTCTTCCAAATTCAGAATGGCTTTGGCCGCGCGTTCGCTGGCGCCTGCTTCTCCGAGCGAACTAATAATTTTCTGTAATTTGTTTTTAATCAATTCTCGTCGCGGCGAATTGTTTAATAAATCCAACGCTTCTCTGGAAATATTTTCCGGTGTCGCATCGGCTTGAATGAATTCAGGAAAAATCATTTCATTGGCGAGCAGATTGGGCATGGCGAGGAATTTTACCTGAATAATCCGTTTGCCGATTTGGTAAGTACTCCAGGAAGTTTTGTAAATCGCGATGGTCGGCACGCCGAAATACGCGCACTCCATCGTCACAGTTCCGGTGGAGGCGATGGCGAGGTCGGCCTCTGGTAAAATGTGATTAAGGTTTCCGACAAAACGACGGATATGAGGATGATTCTTTAAATTGTAAATCGGCTCACCTAGTTCGCGCATTGGATTTACGTAAATATAGTTTGTAGATAATAGATCCAATTCAATAGTCGGCAAAACCATCCAAAAGCGGACATTGTGTTTCGCTTTTATTTTTCTCGCCGCATCCATCATCACCGGCAAATGGCGTTGCAATTCTCCCGCGCGACTTCCCGGCAACAATAATATGGTAGGGACGCGTTCCACCGCGTCCGTAATTTTTTCTTGAGCAGCGAGCGATTTTTGGGAGGAGGTGGAACTCGTCCCTACCGTGTGTCGGTCAATAATAGGATGGCCGACAAATTCCACGCGCAGATTCGGCACGCGCTTGGCATACCAATCTTTTTCAAATGGAAAAATGCAGAGCAGCAAATCAATGTCGCGCGCCATTTTTTCCGCGCGACCGGGACGCGACGCCCAGACTTGCGGCGAAACGTATTGCACAATTTTTGGATTCCAATTGCGTTCGCGACCTTCGCGGCTGCCGCAAAATTTTCTCACGGCATTGGCAAACCGCCGATTGAAACCGGAGAAATCAATGCAGACGATGACATCCGGTTTCCGTTCGATAGCAAGTTGGAGAAGTTGATCAAAAAGTTTTTTGAATTGAGAATAACTTTTCAGAACTTCCAGAAGCCCGATGACCGAATGCGTTGTTAAATCAAAAGCGAGATCCACTCCCGAACCCGCCATCTTCGGTCCGCCCGCGCCGAAAAATTCCATTTTGGAGTTTTCATTTTGCAGATTTTGATCGCGCAATGCTTTGACCAATTCCGCCGCGAGCAAATCCCCACTAGCTTCCCCGGCGATGAGCATGAAGGACTTTGACTTCATTGATCTTCGGCAATCAGTTGGGAATACAGTTCACGGCTCAGACGGAAACGATATTCTCGCATCAAGCGATCCAACAGTGGTTTGATTTTTTGAAGCTGCCCGGATGTTCTCGCCTGCGCCAGAATTCCAGCCGTGCCGATGATTTGCAGACCGAGGCCCCGCGCGGCGGCGCGGCCATCTGTTTCATCCAGTAGCACAATCGCCGATTTGAGTTCGCACGCCAAAACAATGGCTTCGGCTTCGCCCGGATCTAAATCCGCGCGTAATTGATTTAAAATTTGATTAGGCTTTGGCTCCTGCACAATCAGCCAGCCGGATTTTTCCGCTGCATCCGCCGCCATTGTGCCGGGCAAACCTGGTCTGGCATGGAGTTCACGCCAGACATCGGGAGGAACGAAAACTTTTCCGAATTGAATGGGAAGCAGTGCCGTTTGTTCGACGGCAGCGAGGTAATTTATGACGGAAGTGTCACTGACAACTGCGGCCATAGGCGAGGTCTTCTTCGAGTTCCTTTTGGCCGTAGTGCATCGGGATGCCGCGTTCCGCGAGCACATCGTTCATGCCGAACCGATCCAAACCCGCCAACTCCGCCGCTTTGCCTAGGCCCAGCGCATTCTGTGCATAGAGCGCCACGGCCAACTCCAGCTTGAGCCGCGTTTCCGCTTCGGCCGGCGAAACGTGTAACGCTTCGTGAATATTATTTGGAATGTCGAGCGTGATGCTCATGGCTATTCAATACATCGAATGAACAAATTGGTAAAGGCCGCAACGCCTTGACCAATTCCACCGCCAGCATGTCTCCCCTGGCTTCTCCTGCGATGAGCATGATGCGTTTGGGATTCACGATTTAAAATCTGAAAGGAGCAAAACTCATTCTTCAACAAGTCTAAATTCCGCCATCTGCGCGCCGATTCGAATCCGTTG
>JALYXC010000425.1 GCA_030947315.1 Verrucomicrobiota bacterium
TGTGGAAACGCTCATTTTAATTGTGCCGCCCGGATGCGAAACGGTGGCGCTGCGAGTTTTTAATTTGTTGCATTATGGCCACAACAGTCAGGTAAATGCGCTTTGTCTTTTGCTCCTCGCACTCGCGGTTTTTCCTTTGGTAATTTGGAACTTGGTCCGAATGTTCAAACGCAACTTAGCTCCGTCAGGGGCGCAATATTTATAGTGAAAATTTCGCCGAACGAACAAAGCTCCGTAGGAGCGACATACAATGGAATTGAAAATTTCTTCATGTCGCTCCTACGGAGCTTTTTATTTTTAAGATGCAATTTCTATAAATATTTCGCGCCTACGGCGCTTTGGATCTTTGCTCCAATATTAATTGTAAATTTATTGCTTTCGGGTTGTTCGGTTTCAACTAAAAAAAGTGGAGAAAACAATTTTCCAATTCAGAGCAAATTTTTCAGTCGCGTGCAAGTCATCGGTTCGCGCGGAACGGGACTTGGACAATTCAACAAACCGCGTTCCCTGACTTTGGATGCGAATGATAATTTATTCGTTGTGGACATGACGGGACGCGTCCAGAAATTTTCTTCCAATGGCGTTTATCTGACGAGCTGGCAAATGCCGCAAACGGATCTCGGCAAACCAAAAGGAATGGACCGTGACGCGGCGGGAAATATTGTTGTCGTGGAGCCGCATTACTCCCGCGTCAATCATTTTTCTCCCGACGGAAAACTAATCGCGCAATGGGGAATTCGCGGCACGAATGTCGGGCAATTGGCGATGCCGCGTTCGATTGCCAGTAATTCGCGCGGCGAAATTTATGTCAGCGAATACGGCCAGACCGAACGAGTGCAGCGTTTTTCTAAAGATGGCAAAACTTTTCTGGGTGGGTTTGGAAAACTGGGAAATCGTGAGGGCGAATTTAATCGCGCGGAAGGTTTAGGCACTGATTCCAATGATCAGATTTTTGTGGCTGACTCGTGCAATCATCGCATTCAAATTTTTTCGGTGGACGGAAAATTTCTCAGCGCGTTTGGTAAAGCGGGGAACGCTTTGGGCGAACTGAGTTATCCCTACGACATCAAAATTGACAAAGCAGGAACGCGTTTTGTCTGCGAATTTGGAAACAGCCGCATTCAAATTTTTGATGCGAAAAATCGGCCTGTCGAAATTTTGGGGAAAGCGGGCAGCGCGCCGGGAGAGTTTGGAAATCCGTGGAGCATCGCGTTGGATTCGGTGGGAAATCTTTACGTGGCCGATTCACAAAATCATCGGGTGCAAAAATTTATTAGCCGATGAATTTTCAATTCTCGAATCCGATTTATTTATTATTGCTCGTGCCGGCTTTGGCGTGGGTGATTTGGCTGGCGTGGAAATCGGATGTCCAAATCAGCGCTTGGCGGCGTTGGACCGCTTTCGTTTTGCGAACCCTCATTGTGCTCGCGTTGATTCTAGGAAGCGCCGGTTTGCAATGGCGCAAGCCGCTCGAAGGAATGAATTTATTTTTTCTACTCGACCGTTCCGACAGCATTCCCTCGCCACAACAGGAGGTTGCCCGTCAATTCGTCAACAAAAGTTTTGCGCAAAAAAAACAGACGGACAAAGCCGGAGTGCTGGTTTTTGGAACCGATGCCGGAATTGAATCGTCGCCGAATGCCGCGTTGAAACTGGAAAAAATTCAAGCGGTAGTTGGCACCGAACGAACCGATATTGCCGCCGCGATTCGACTTGGCACCGCGGCTTTTCCTGAAACCGGCCAGAAGCGTTTGGTTTTATTTTCTGATGGCAATGAAAATATCGGCGACGCGATGTCTGCGCTTCTTGCGGCCAAACCGCTCGGTGTCACGCTCGATGTCGCGCCGCTCGGCATCAATCGCGGCAATGATGTTTCAGTCCAAAAATTATCCGTGCCGAGCAATGTCAAAAAAGGACAGACCTTTGAGACCAAAATTTTTGCGCAAGCGGATCTCGCGCAAACGGGAACTGTTCGTTTGTATCGCAATGAACAATTACTCGGTGAACAAAAAGTGGAACTGGCCGCGGGAAAAAATCTTTTCACCTTTCCGCAAACCTTAAACGATCCCGGTTTTTACAACTACACAGTGCAACTTGAAGCGCGCGGTGACTTGTTGCCGCAAAATAATCGCGCCACCAGTTTCACCAGCGTTCGCGGAAATCCGCGCCTTCTTCTTGTTTCCGCCGAACCGAAACAAGACGCGCCTTTAGCGGCGGCGTTGCAGACCGGGCGATTGGAAATCAAGACGACCACGGCCAATAATTTTCCCGGTACGCTTGCGGAACTGCAAAGTTACGACGCAATTTTTTTGAGCAATATTGCTGCCGGCGATTTGGGAAATGACGCCATGCATTTGCTGGAAAGTGCCGTGCGAGATTTTGGCGTCGGCCTGGTTTGTGTGGGCGGCGATCAAACGTATGCGGCGGGAAGTTATCGCGGCACACCGCTCGAAGCGACATTGCCTGTTGAAATGGAACTCAACAGCAAAAAAGTTTTGCCGAGCGGGGCGGTGGCGCTGGTGATGCACGGAATGGAATTTAATAATGGAAACCAAGTTGCCCGCGATTGCGCCATCGGCGTGATGGAAGCGCTCGGCCCGATGGATGAATTGGGAATTGTTTTGTGGGATGGAAAAGATCAATGGCTTTTTCCCATGACAAAAGTGGGCGATAAAAAAACTTTGGGCCGTAAAATTGCCGGAATGAACCAGGGCGATTTGCCGAGCTTTCAAAATGTAATGAGTATTGCGCATGAAGGTTTGAAAAAATCTTCAGGCAATCTCAAACACATGATCGTCTTCAGCGATGGCGATCCCGGCGCGCCTTCCGCTGAATTGATGAAAGCCATTGTCGGAGATCGGATCACGGTCAGCACCGTTTTAATCGCCGGACATGCCGGGCCGGAAACGATGATCAACATTGCGGATCAAGGGCGCGGTCGTTTTTATGATGTTCGCAATGCTGGACAATTGCCGCAAATTTTTATCAAAGAAGCGGCGGTGATTTTGAAGTCGGCGATTTTTGAAGAACCGTTCAAACCGCAACTTGCTGCGGCCAGCGAATTAATTCGCGGAATTGGGGCGAAGGAATTTCCGCAATTGCGCGGTTACGTTTGCACCACGCCAAAAGGGCGCGCGGAAATCCCGCTCGTGACTGATAAAGGCGATCCGTTGTTGGCGCATTGGCAATATGGTTTGGGCCGCGCGGTGGCGTTCACTTCGGATGCGAAAGCGAAATGGGCGTCCGATTGGCTCGGGTGGGAGAAGTATCGCCAATTCTGGTCGCAAATTGCGCAATGGAGTTTGCGGAAAGTTGAGAATGCGGATTTTACTTCGGAAGTTTCCGTGGAAAAAGGCGAGGGAAACATCAGCGTTGAAGCGCTGGATCCTCAAGGCAATTATCAAAATTTTTTAAATTTGCAAACAACGGTTATCAACCCGAAAGGCGAAAAACAAATCGTGCATTTGGAACAAACCGGGCCGGGCCATTATGAAGCAAAATTTCCTACGAAGGAAGTCGGCGCGTATTTATTGAATGTGATGGAGATGCAGGCCGGCAAGGTGCGCGGCTCGCAAGTGCTGGGAGCCAGCGTGAATTATTCGCCCGAATTCAGCGTGCCGGAACCGAACCTGAATTTATTGCGTCGTCTGGCCGAAAGCGGCGGTGGAAAAATCCTCGACCCGCAAACGGACAATCCTTTTTTGCATGATCGGAAAAAAACATTTCAGCCGCGCGATTTGTGGGAATGGCTTTTGAAGCTGGCGATTATTCTTTTTCCGCTCGATGTCGGTGTGCGGCGGATTCAACTGGATCGCGTTGAATGGTTGAAAGCGACCGAAACGTTTCGGCGCTGGATTTTCTTTTGGAAACCCGTTCCGCGCAAAGTGGAATCGGACGAATCGCTGTCGGCTCTGTTGGCGCGGCGTGATTTGGTTCGTTCCAAACAAACGCCGCTCGTGGAACCGAATCCTGATTTGTTCCGGCCGGAAAAACCGTTTGTTTCCGCAGAAAAAATTGTCAGCGAACAACCGGCCGCGAGTAGCGGTGAACCGAATAAAATTCCTGCCGCGAAAATCAAACCGGAAGAAGCCACCACGACCGATCGTTTGCTGGAAGCAAAACGGCGTGCCCGAAAAAAAATGGAATGAAAAAAGGCAGTTTATTTTCTCAAACAAAAACATTGCGCCGATTCCTCAGGTTGTGGCTTGATTTGCGCCTCGAATGAAACGAAATCGAATGTCAATTTTTTATGCGGGTCGCGTGCAAGGCGTCGGGTTTCGTTATTCGATCAAAAATGTGGCGACTGGTTTTGAAGTGACAGGAACGGTGCGCAATTGTCCCGATGGCCGCGTCGAATTAATGGCCGAAGGAGACAAAAACGAATTGGAAAAATTCCAGCGCGCGATTCAGGATTCAGAAGTCGGCGGATTAATCAGTCAGGAAGAAGTGAATTGGAGCGAAGCAAAAAATGAATTTCACGATTTTGAAATTATCAGATAAAGTGGGTCAGGAATGAAGTACGCGATTATTGCCGATATTCACGCCAACCTGGAGGCCTTTGAAGTGGTGCGGAAAGACATCAAGGCGCAGAAATGCACCCATGTCGCTTGTCTGGGCGACGTTGTCGGCTATGGCGCGAATCCCAAAGAATGCCTCGACATCGTTCGCGAAATGAATATTCCGTGTGTGAAAGGCAATCATGACGAAATGTGTTCGGCGGATGAAACGATGGAAGGCTTCAACCTCAACGCGGCCGAAGCAGTTTTATGGACGCGCAAACAATTAAATGAGGAGGACAAACAATGGTTGCGCGAGTTAAAATATTTACGCCTGGTCGCTAGTTTTACGATTGTCCACGCCACGCTCGATGTCCCGCAACGCTGGGGTTATGTCTTCGATAAGTTGATGGCGGCGGCGAGTTTTACTTATCAAAATACCTCCGTTTGTTTTTTCGGACATACGCATGTTCCGCTGGCTTTTATTCGGGACAGCATTGTCCGCGGCGGAACGTATTCCAAATTTAAAGTGGAGGCGGGTCGGAAATATTTTGTCAACGTCGGCAGCATCGGTCAGCCGCGCGACGGAAATCCCAAAGCGGCTTATGCCATTTATGACACGGAGGAAGGCTCCATTGAATTGCGCCGGCTCGATTACGATATTGCCGCTGCGCAAGCAAAAATCCGCGCGGCCGGATTGCCTGAAAAGCTGGCCTCCCGTTTGTCCGAGGGCAGATAAATTTCGCCTGCGTGCCGGGGTCTTTTGAAAATTCTCATTCTCAAACCGAGTTCGCTGGGCGATGTCATTCATGCTCTGCCCGTTCTGCGCCTCCTCAAATTACATTTTCCGAGAAGCGAAATTTATTGGTGGCTCGAAAAAAATTTAAAACCGTTGCTGGAAGGCGATCCGGATCTGGCAGGAATTTTTTCGTTTGAACGAAAACGCTGGGCGACGCCACGTCATTTGCCGGAACTGGCGCAAAGCATTTTTGCCCTGCGACAAAAACATTTTGATTGGGTGATTGATTTGCAAGGCTTGGCGCGCAGCGGAATGTTTGCGTGGCTGGCTAATGGAAATCTCACCGTCGGTTTGGATAATTTACGCGAAGGCGCCCGCGAAGGCGCGCGTGGCTTTTACGATTTAATGGCGCCGCGCGCTCTCGCCGGGACACACGCCGTGGACCGCTATTTAGCAATTTTGCCATTGCTGAGAGTACCGGTGCATCAGCAATTTAACTGGCTGCCCGAACGGCGGGAAATCGCCGCTAAATTTAACGAAAAATGGAAATTAAATTCGGCGCATTGGATTCTTCTGGTGCCCGGCGCGCGCTGGAATAATAAACGCTGGCCGTCAGAATATTTTTCAGAAACTGTCCGACAACTCTTACAAAACAGTCCAGAATTAAATTTCGCCATTCTCGGAAATCATCACGACTCTGAATTGGCCCGGGTCATCGCCAAAAATAATCCAGCGCGTTGTTTGGATTTAACCGGCCAAACTTCTCTCCCGGAATTGATCGAATGGATTCGCCGGTGTCGGCTGATTCTTACCAATGACACTGGGCCAATGCACATCGCGGCGGCCTTGGGCAAACCGGTTGTGGCCTTATTCGGGCCAACCGATCCCAAGGGGACAGGCCCTTACCAGCAAAAAAAAAATGTGATTCAATTGACAAATCTTCCTTGCGTCCCATGTCTGAAAGATTATTGCACTTACGCAAAACCGCTGGAGTGTCTGCGCGCCATCAATCCCGTATTCGTTTGTGAACAAGTGCAAAAACAATTGGCCAAATAAAAACATTTCAAGTTTGCACTGGCCCGGAAATTTGGTGGCAAATTAAGTTTAAGAAAATAGAATTTTTAAAAATAGCATGAAGAAAAGTCTTTGGCCTGTTCCATTTCTTGTCAGCTTGTTTTTACTTTGCGGAGAAAAAATCGTCATGGCTCAAACCAATCAAATAGCAACCCGCTGGCTGAAAAACGCAGAGATCGCTCCTGAATTTTCAATTCCGAAAACCAAAGCCGCCTGGGAGAAAAAACGAAAGGAAATCCGCGCGGAACTCCGGCAATTGCTCGGCAAACTTCCGCCGCGCCCCAAAACTCCAAACGTCAAAACGCTTTCCCGCGAAGATCGCGGCGATTATTTTCTGGAGAAGTTTCAATTTGATAACGACGCGGGTGCAATTGTTCCCGGTTACATTTTGTTGCCGAAAACCACCGCAAAAAAATCGCCCGCCATTTTGTATTGTCACTGGCACGGCGACGAATACGAGATCGGCAAGGAAGAAATTTTTCAGGCGAAACACACGCCGGAAGCGCCTGGCCCCGCGATCGCCAAACGCGGTTTCATCGTGATTGCCATTGACGCTTATTGTTTCGGCGAACGGAACGGACAAGGTCCCGCCGGTCCCGACGACAAAGGTTCGAGCGGCGAAATGTCGGCCAGCAAATTCAATTTATGGGTAGGTCGTACGCTGTGGGGAATGATGCTGCGCGACGATTTGATGGCGCTCGATTATTTGCTTTCCCGCCCAGAAGTGGACGCAACAAATGTCGGCGTGACCGGCATGAGTCTGGGCGCAACCCGCTCGTGGTGGTTGATGGCGCTTGATGAACGAATCAAAACCGGCGTGCCAGTCGCTTGTATGACGCGTTACGAAAATCTGATCCAGCACAACGCGCTTTCGGCCCACGGAATTTATTATTTCGTTCCGGGCTTGTTGAATCATTTTGATACCGAAGCCGTGATTTCCTTGATTGCGCCGCGCCCGGTCCTGTTCATGACCGGCGACGCCGACAAAGGTTCGCCGATTGATGGAATCCGCATTATCGAAACGAACGTCGCCAAAGTTTATGAACTCTGCCGCGCGACAAATAATTTCCAGAGCGTGGTCTATCCCGGCCTCGGTCACAAATATTTGCCGGAAATGTGGGAGAAAACGCTGCAATGGTTTGATCAACATTTGAAGTGATGGAAGAACGAGATAGCATTGTTTTTATAAAGGAAAAAACAAATCGAAGGCCAATCATGACCCAACGTTTAACTACCAGACAAATGCTGGTCATCGCCGCAATGGTGGCAGTAGCGATGCTTCATCTTTTTAGTATGTGCGTTTTTGATTTTTGCAATGAAGGATTGGCGACCAAAGCTTGCGAATTTAGCTGACTAAAAATTTGGCAGAAAACATATCTTCATATCTGGATATGTTGATTTTTGGTTTGCGCTAATAAGGCAACGGGTTATTCTCACTGCACTTGTGACTGAAATCAAATCCAACACAAAAAATCGCGGACAACAATTGGAGGAATTGTTGCGGCAGCGCATCGTCATTATTGATGGCGCGATGGGGACGATGATCC
>JALYXC010000279.1 GCA_030947315.1 Verrucomicrobiota bacterium
TGATTGGATTCCTCGACTCGAAGAAAACCTTCCACTGCTCATGGCCGACGCCGCGCAACTCGAGCAAGCTTTTTTAAACCTCACGCTGAATGCCGTCGAAGCAATGCCCGACGGCGGAAAATTAACAATCACTTCCAAAACAATTTTTGGTTCCGACAAAAAGCCATCGCAACTTTTCATTGAATTTAGAGACACGGGCCCCGGCATGTCCGCCGAGCAGCGTCACCGCGCTTTTACTTCGTTGTTAAGCACGACCAAAAGAAAAGGAACCGGTTTGGGTTTGGCGATTGTCGCAAAAGTGGTCGAAGCGCATCGGGGAAAAATAAAAATCAAATCGCACCAGAAAAAAGGGACGGCGATTTGCATCACGTTGCCGTTCTGATTTTTGCGATGAGAATTGAGCAAACAAAATTCTTTTCATCTAGTTTTCTTTTGTGGCTCAATGGCGGGCCATGAGAGCCATCATTATCGGAGCCGGACGCGGGCGGCGTTTGATGCCGAGCACGGCTGATACGCCCAAATGTTTTGTGGAAGTTCAGGGACGGCGCCTGCTCGATTGGGACTTGACCGCGTTCGCCGCCAATCGCATCACCGATATTTGTTTCGTTGGCGGTTATCAAATCGAAAAAGTGCGGCGCGATTATCCGGAGTTTATTTTTCGTCACAATTCCCATTGGGAAAACAACAACATTCTCGGCTCCCTCATGCACGCCGAAGATTTGATGAATGAACCCTTTGTCTGTTGTTACTCGGATATTCTTTTCACGGCGGAAGTCGTTCAAGAATTATTAGCCAACCCCGCGGACATTTCTTTAGCGGTGGATACACGCTGGTTGGAACGTTATACCGATCGCAGCAATCATCCGCCCGATGATGCCGAAAAAATTACCGCCCGCAACGGACATGTGACCCGTATTGATCGCGGCATCGAACCGAATGCGGCCTATGGCGAATTCACGGGGATCGCCAAATTTTCCGCCAATGGCGCGGCCCTTTTGAAGCAGCACTTTCATCGTTGCCGCGAACTTTATGTGGGCAAGCCGTTTCGTGACGCGCCCTCTTTTGAAAAGGCCTATTTAATTTTGTTACTGCAGGAAATGATTGAAGCCGGCGTGAAAATAGCTCACGCCGATACTCACGGCAATTACCTGGAAGTGGATACCCAGGAAGATTTCGAACTGGCCCAAAAATTCTGGCAGGGCGAAAAATAAAGTTGATCAAAACCCTCGCTGCTCTCGTCTGACATTAATAATTATGTTCAAAATTTTATCCATCTCGTTCCGCGCGCTTTTATTTTTATCGGTGGCGACTTCAACCTTGGCCTGGGATTACGAAGGGCATCGCATTGTTAATCAATTGGCGCTGGCTTCGTTGCCGACCAATTTTCCGGCCTTTGTAAAAACGGCGGCGGCGCAGGAACGAATTGCTTTTCTGGCGGGCGAGCCGGATCGCTGGCGCAATTCGCCCGATATGCCCCTGCGCCATTTCAATGCGCCGGATCATTTTCTGGATCTGGATGATTTGGGATTGTTCCAACTTACGCCAGGATCGGTCAGTCATTTTCGTTATGAATTCGTCGCTCAATTGGCCGTGGCCCGCGCCGCCCATCCGCAAAATTTTCCGCCGATTGATCCGGCTAAAAATGAAGATCATACCCGCCAGTTTATTGGTTTTTTGCCGTGGACGATTACCGAATATTACGGGAAATTAAAATCCGGTTTTTCGTATCTCAAAACTTTTGCGACCAATGGCACTCCGCAGGAGATTGCCAATGCGCAACAAAATATTATTTACATCATGGGCGTGATGGGGCATTTCGCGGGCGATGCGGGACAACCGCTGCACACGACGAAAAATTTCAATGGCTGGGTGGACGCAAATCCAAATCATTTCACCACCAACAAAACATTTCACGGCTGGGTGGATGGCGGATACATTCACAAAGTAGGAATTAATTTCGCGGAAATAAAACCGAGAGTGCGCCCGGCCCAAATGCTGGCTGGCCCAACTTTTCAGCGTGAAGATATTTTTCCAACGATGATGTCTTTCCTGGTTGAACAACACAAATTGGTCGAGCCGCTTTATCAATTAAATAAAGAAGGAAGCCTTTCGGACATGGGCGAAGCGGACTCCAAAGGCCGGCCATTTATCACGCAACAATTGCTGAAGTCCGG
The DNA here is from genome assembly GCA_030947315.1 of Verrucomicrobiota bacterium. GTDB lineage: Bacteria > Verrucomicrobiota > Verrucomicrobiia > Limisphaerales > CANJXF01 > JALYXC01. Next base: position 2,175 of record JALYXC010000279.1, read on the forward strand.
TCAACTGCTCGGAGACTTGTGGTTTTCCGCCTGGCAAACCGCGCCAATTGATACGTATTTGAAGTCTTCATTGGTGCGAAGAAAACTGGATCCCGCGCAAAATTCTTCCGCCAGCCCAAAATAAAAAATTAAATTTTAACGCAAAGACGCAAAGATGCTGAGTCGCAAAGGAAAAATGGCGCTCGCCTTGAAATAATTTGATTTTCATTTGCCGCTTTTGCTCTTTGCGCCTTTGCGTTAAAACGTTTCGCCTGTTAATTTCTTTTCGTGAGTTTCGTTGCCGAATTTAATGCCTGGCCGCGCGGAAGTTTTTTGCAAAATTCTCTCGGCGCAACGGCGAAAATTGTTCGCGAAAGTTTTTCAAAAACAAAATTGTCGCTGACCGATTTCACGCATTTGATTTCTCCCGCCGCGAGCGAAATTTTGGAACCGCTTTGTCGCCGCTCGCAGGAAATCACGCAACGACGTTTCGGCAAAGTCATCCGACTTTTTGCGCCGCTTTATCTTTCCAACGAATGCATTAACAACTGCTCCTACTGCGGCTTTTCGCGCGACAATGCGATTTTGCGCGTGACGCTTTCGGTCGAAGAAGTTCTCCGTGAAGCGCGCGCGTTGGCCGAACAAGGTTTTCGCAATATTCTACTTGTCGCCGGTGAACATCCGAAATTTGTTTCCAGCGGATACATGGCCGAATGCGTCGCCGCTTTGCATGAAGAAATTCCCAGCATCTCGCTTGAAGTCGGTCCAATGGAAACCGAGGAATATCGTCCGATCGCCCAGGCCGGCGCGGATGGTCTCGTGGTTTACCAGGAAACGTACGACCGAAAAATTTATGCGGAAATGCACACCGCCGGTCCCAAAAGAAATTTCGATTGGCGACTCGAAACATCCGAACGCGCTTACGCCGCTGGTTTTCGGAGACTCGGCCTGGGCGCGCTTTTTGGTTTAAGCGACTGGCGATTGGAAGCGTTGAGTGTCGCTGCGCACGCTGATTATTTATTGCGTAATTGTTGGAAAGCGCAGGTGACAATTTCCTTGCCGCGACTGCGCCCCGCCGCTGGAGAATTTCAACCGCTCACGCAAATGAGGGACCATGAATTGACGCAACTAATTTGCGCGTTCCGACTTTTTCTGCCGGATGTTGGCCTCGTGCTTTCGACGCGCGAAACGGCGAAATTGCGCGACGGTTTAATTCCTCTCGGCATCACAATGGTCAGCGCAGGCAGCCACACGGAACCGGGCGGCTACACCGGCGCGGGCAAAGAAAAAATTCATCACACCGAACGCGGCAGAATTATCGAACTCGCTTCCGGCTCCAGCGAGTGGGCCACAAAAAAAGAC
>JALYXC010000314.1 GCA_030947315.1 Verrucomicrobiota bacterium
AAACAATGCCGCCCGGCTGCAAAACCTGCCGGGCCAATTGGGTGAACCGGTCATTGATCAGCCGGTGTTTGCGATGTTTGCGTTTGGGCCACGGATCAGGAAAATAAACATGCAGTGCGACAAGTGATTTTTGCGGTAATAAATATTCCAGAAAATAACCCGCCTCGATTCGCAGCAATTGCAGATTGGTCAATCCGAGCCGCAACCCTTTCCGCTCGATTTTCCGCAAGCGACCAAGCAGCCGTTCCACTCCGATGAAATTGCGCTCAGGATAAAGCGTCGCGTAACTGGATAAAAAAGTTCCGTCGCCACTCCCCAATTCAGCTTCCAGCGGTTGTGTTTTTGGAAAAAGAATTTCCAACTTCAGCCCCTCCACAATCGAAACAGGCTGGTAAATCAAGGCTTGGTCGGAATCGAATTTCAAGTGGCGGCGTTATTGATTTACCACCGCGCGATAAAATTGCTGCTCATTCGGGCCGATCGGATCATTGAATTGAAAAGTGGCGCCGGTGAGAACAAAATTCGTCAAGGCAAACCAATTCACCAGATTGGTGGAGGTTTCAATCGTGTAATTGACTCCGACTTGGCCGGTCATCAAAAATTGCACGCTGTTGCTGGAGGAAAGAGTGATGGAACCAAATTCCGGCGCAGCAGGCAAAACGACGGTAAGCACGGCATTTGAACTCATCACGCTTCCCGCCAGATTTGTAATCACGACAGAATAATTGCCCGCGTCATTAGTCTGCGCATTGAGGATGGTAAAAGTGTTGGTCGTGGCGTTTAGAATATTCGTTCCATTAAATTGCCATTGAAAATTTAAAGGCGCGGCGCCGATCGCGTTCACGGCGAACGTGACGCTCATTCCTCGAATGATATTGGTCGTGACCGGTTGGGTGAGAATCTGCGGCAAATTGAAAAAATTCAAAATGTTCCACATATAATTTGTGCGAAGCGAAGCGCTGGTAATCGTTTCAAAAGGAAAACCGAAATAAACGACTTTACCGCCACCAGCCGAGCCGTCGTATTGAATTGCCGCGGGACTGCTTGTGCCATTGTAAAAAAGTGACGCTCTGGCTCCGCTTCCGTTTGGTGTGATAACATCCGGGGTTTGCACCCAATAAATTCCTTTATTTCCGTCATCAAATACAGCATTGCCGTTTCCAACGAAAATCGAGCCGCTCACCGGCGCGACTGTGTAAATATGGGAATTATCATTCACGTCGCCATTTAAACGGGCGTGAAGTTGATTATTGTAAAATGCCCGATCGCCCATGGTGGGGCCGGAAGCGCGATCCAAATCCCATCCGACATCAGAGCCGGAAACAAATAAATTTCCGCCGCCCATTTGGAAAGTGATTATTTTATTTTGTTCTGTGCTGCTAAAAGTTTCACTGTTAATGGATTCCTGGCCTGCGGCCCAAATGACGATTGGATAATTTGTCAAAATAATCTGGCCATTCGCTACCGTTTCATTTTGGCAGGAATCAAAGGGCAGTCCGGATGCGCTGATGGCTTTTCCGTGCGCCACAATGTAATCGAATGAATTAACATTGCGCGGCCAAACTCGCTCAATAGTTCCATTGTTGCCGGGTGGAACATAATTTTTTGCAACGGTATTTTGCCGCAAATTGGTGGTGCGATCAAAACGATCAAACGCATTGACGACTAAAATTTTTGGCGCCGCTGAATCGGACGAGCGACGGCAGCCGACAATTTCCGCAGGCAACGATTCACCACCGGCGTTGGCCGCGGACACGCGAAAATAAAAATCAGTGTCCGGCGCTAAATTCGTCAGCGTGATTGAAGTCGTATTTCCGGCTGAAACCGGATTGCCAAAACCGTAGCCATTCGTGGAACGATAAATAACATAATTAGTCGGCGCGCCGCTGCCGCCGCTACTCACGGGAACGCTCCAGGAAAGATTAATTCCGCCCGCGACATTAGCGATCGCGCGAAGATTTGTCGGCGGTTCTGGAAGAAAATTCAGCGGCAATCCATCAAACTGATTCATATATTTAATGACCCCATGCAGGGCTGCTTTACCGATCGCCGCGCGCGCTTTAGAATCACGCAGCAATCTGGCGTCCAGCGTATTATCATGAAAGGCAACCTCGATAATCGTCGCATCCATTTCATAACCGAAATTGCTCCCATCAATTTCCGAGTAGCCACTGGAATAAGTATTGCCGCGAGGTTGCCACGAATACTCGAGCGGCGGCGAGCCGAGCGCCCGCAACTCACTATCTACTTGCGCAGAACAAATTTGAGCGAGTTGAGCTTGATTGGGGGTAGGATTACTGGTGATTAAACCGATCGTCCCCCGCGCTGTGGCTGTGTTGGTATTTCCAGTGGTGGCGTTGGAATGAAAACTGATATGAACGCGCTTAAATATATTTGTGATTACGGTAGTCGCATTCATTTCCGCAGAGATGAGCCCAGGGGTCGTCCAGCTATCCGATTCATCATTGGAACCGGCATCGTAAAGCGAGCTGGATTGTCCCACGCCGAGACCAGCCTGCACCCAATAACGGCAACTTTCATCCTCGCGCGGATAACCAGAAACGCCGCCGCCACGATCAATTGAACCCATTCCATTCCCGAAACGAATAGCGTCGGCAATGATCACATTTCCATTTGTTGAACCGCGCAAATTGCTGATCACAACTGAGCCGCTCAACGCATTTGATCCGGCATTAAAATAATATTCACCGAGATAAACCCAGCCATTCCCCACCATGTAATGCGGAATGCGAACTTGCGATTCGCCCCCCGTATGTTTGATGCGATAAAGCTGATCACCGCGATCCGATCCATGCCGCGCCCAGGTATAGACCGGATAAAATCCAGTTTGCGGAATATTCGGCGTATACGCAGCCGTCGCGGTCTCGCTAAAATCCAAACTCGCGAACCGATAAGGCACATGGCCTGGTATTCCATAAAAAATAGTTGAAGTGCTATCACTCCATGCGCCGACAAAACTTACATTGGCCGAATCATTATCTAAAACCACTTCGTTGGTTTGATGACCAAGCGGCCGATACGGAACAACGGTTGCTCCTGCGTTAAAACAATAAGTCGCAAAGAAATTAAGCTGATCAATATTTCCGTAATCTTCGTTCATTTCCGCCAACGTGGGGCGCTGCAAACGCCAATAAGTCGGCTGAAAAGTCCAGCCATGCCCGCAATTCATGAAAACAACTCGACCGCTCAAAGCTCCTTTGGGCTGCGTGCCCGCGGGAACAATCGGGCCAAACGCGGCCACTGCCGCCGAAGTTTTTGCGGAAGTTTTTGGCAACGGCTCATTCCAATCGGGCGATTGCGGAACGGCAACAGCGGGTTGTTCAAATCTCGCTTCGTGTTCCTGATTTGGAAAAATTTCCTGAGAATATGACTTTGGCAAAAAAACAAACGAAAGCGCTGCGGCAACGGCCATAGTCGCTAAATGAAAATAACGGATCATCCGCTGAATATGGCATTTCTTTTCCAGGAAACAATCAAATATCAGATTGCGCGCAATTTTTTTTCGGCGTAAATTTTTTTTATGAGAAATTTATTGGTCTTAATTTTAGTGGTCTTGCTGGGATGCGCTCTATTTTGGTACCTGCGCGATTCCGGGCACGAACCGGATTTGAAAAAAGCCGGCGAAAAAGTTTCCGAAGGCGCCGGCCAATTGAAAGATAAATTGAACGAAAAAGTCAGCGAGATCCGTACCGAAGATATCAAAGAAGAATTGGCGCGCACGGGCCGGGTCGTTCGCAAAAAAGCCGAGCAAGCTGGAAGCGCCCTTGCCGACGCGACCGCTGACGCGCGCATCACCACTGCGATAAAAGGGAAATACGCGGTGGAATCCGATTTGTCGGCCATGAGCATTTCGGTCAACACCACCGCTGGCACCGTTACATTATCTGGCACGGCCCCTTCGCCAGAACTGATTCAAAAAGCGATGCGCCTGGCGTTGGAAACTGAAGGCGTCAGCGAAGTGATTTCCACGTTGCAGGTGAAATAATTATTTATTTCAATGGGCCAATTTGATATTGCGCACCGTCGCCGAAGTTTGCCACGTGGCAATTCCCAATGGTTGCGATCGCTCAATTTCTCCGGGACGCATGGAAATTTTTCGGCCTTGGCTCAATAAGTCCACCACCTTTTGGTCGTCAATCCACGCTTCAATTTTTTCCGGCGTCACTCGCACGCGAATCCGGTACCAGCGATTGCGCTCGAAATATAAACTTTTTGAAGTGTCATTTTCTGAAGCATCCATGCGGTCAACACTCGATAAACCGACCACCGATCCACCCCAGCCGCCTACAATCAAACTACAAAAAGAATCATGGACCGGAAAAGTTAATGCGCAAAAAAAATCGTTTCCTTCCCGCTTCATTGCTTCCAGCGATATTTCGTAATTTATTTTTGGCAGGTTGGAATTTGTCCAGGCGATGCCGCTTAATTCCGCGCCCATATCAATTTTAATTTCCTGATTTTCCACGCGCACTCCGCCATGTCCGCCAAAATCGGTAATGGCCCAACCTTCCAGATCTTTTTTGTTGAAAAGGGATTTCTCGCCGCTGTTTGCCGATGGGGCGATGATAATTTGGGGAATGGCAACCGATTTTTTTTTCGAAGGCGCAGTTTCACAGCCAGCCAAAAATAAAAACGACAGAGGCACTAAAATTGAAAAACAAAAACAATTTCGACATTTCATAAAATCAGTTTAACCATTTTTAAATCGTGCATTCAACTTTTACTCAGATTCTTGATAGACTGGTCATTCGGATGGCCTGCGCCGCCCAATCGAAACCAGGTCTTTTCCCGGCTAATATTGAACAGGCTCGTGAATTATTGCAGCAGCCTGATTTTCTTGCTGATGCCCCTGTTTCGGCGCCCGAACTTAAATGGATTTCCCAAAATCAATTTCAATTTTCTTCGCTCATTTCCACGCCCTGGCCGGAAAATAATATGGTGCGCGGAAAATTTTTTCCGTTCGCTAAAAACTGGCCCGGTCAACCCACCGTGATTTTAGTCCATGGCTGGAACGATGAATTCGGGTATTTCATTCGCCACAAATTTCAAGCGCCGCGATTATTGCGCGCCGGTTTTAATGTGGCGATGATCGAACTTCCGTATCATCTGCAACGCCGCCCGCGCGCGGCTGGAGCCGTCAACGATTTTCTTTCCGAAGAATTGTTTTGCACCATTCAAGCCGGGCAACAAGCTTTCACCGATATTCGCGCGTTGGTCGCCTGGCTCGCCGCGCAAGGCTGCGCGCAAATTAGTTTGTGGGGCGTGTCCTTGGGGGGATGGTTAAGCGGTCTGGTTTTGGCGCATGAAGAAAAAATTTCCAGCGCGGTGCTGAACGTTCCCGTCGCGCGCATGGATCGGGTAATTGAGGAACTGGCTTTTTGCGCGCCGCTTCGCCGCAGTCTGCAAGGTCATTCTCTTGATTTGAAAAAATTAAATCTGCGCTCGCATCGTCCAAAAATTTTGCCGGAAAACATTTTAATCATCGAAGCTCAAGACGATTTGTTTTCCCCCAAGGAATCCATTGAAGAATTTTGGCTCGCCTGGAACCAACCGGAAATCTGGCGAATTCGCCACGCCCATATCAGCGGGCTTTTCTCCATTCCAATGACCAATCGTATCGTAAAATGGCTCGGCGAAAAAGCGGTCCAGAACCGAAGGTCGCGCGTCGCGAGTGACAAACGTTAAAAAAATTTCGCGTTTCAAATTTTAATTTCCAGTTTAAAATATTTCTACGCATCGCGACGATTAATCTTAATTTTCGAACGCAGTTTTAATTTGCTGCTCGCCATTCGTTTGGAAACAAACGGGCTGCCCTTAAGATAAAAGCGCAAGGGCATTTCCGCCGCTTTAGAAATGCCAATGCGCGTGGTCGTTACAATAGGCCCGCGCTCTTTACGAAATAATTCGAGCGTCGGATTTCGCGCAATAAACAAAGTGGAATTCGCATCACACAAATTAGCGCCATCAAGAGTTCGATCAATTTCCATTGCCGCGCATAATTTTCCGGGACCGTTGCTTAAATCGCGCAGGTCAGCCACCGGCCTTTTTTCCCGCATTAAATCTTCGCCAAAAGTTGGCTCGATCGCGCGCACTAGAACTGCTTCCGCAATCCCGGCCGGCTGACAAACCGCGTTG
>JALYXC010000315.1 GCA_030947315.1 Verrucomicrobiota bacterium
CTCTTATTTTGCGACGGCTTGAAGGGCAATTCGGAAAGGATGTAGTCAGTCAAATTGAACTCGGCGGAATTCCGAGCGATATGGAATCTGCTGTCGCCTTAGCCAATAAGAAAGACGACAGGTTGCGAAAGGAATTTGAGAAGTGGGCTGTGCTTACTTATACGAATAATCGCGCCATGATAAATGATAAAAAAGGCGCAGATGCAGGCATTGACGGCACTGCCTACTTTAAGACTGCCGCAACAGAAAGCGAAAAAATGGTTTTGCAGGTTAAGTCCGGCGGCGTGGGTCGCGGCGACATTGCTAAATTGCGCGGCGACATGGCGCGGGAAGGCGCGGAAATGGCAACACTAATTACACTTGAAGAACCAACCGCTCCGATGAAGTCCGAAGCAAAAAAAGCCGGAGTCTATCAGCACCCTTTAATGCAAAGAAATTATGATCGGATTGAAATTGTGACCGTAAGCGAAATGTTGAACGAAAACCGAAGGCTCGATTTACCGATGAGCCTTGAAGTTTTGAAAAAAGCGCAATCCGCCGCAGTCGGCGATCAGACCGGATCGCTATTCAAAGAAAAAATTTAATTCAAATTAGGACACTATCCATTCCGCTAATTGTGGGAAAATTCTCCTCGTCCAATTCCTACAGACTCAAACGCCGCCGCCGGCAGGGGGGTTTTTTGACAGTGAAACGAAATCAGAATTCAGGGAAAGAACACTTTTTATATAGGACCGTTCGCCTAGTGGTACAAAACTTTGATAAGCTGAATCACAGCGACTAATACATTGCCCGTTGTGGCGATTGCAATGATAGTCGTCCAGCGATTCTGACTTCGGCGACAAATTTCTTCATGATAATTGTTGGGGCTATACAGAACATGCTCAACCGAATTGCGATATTCCTCCCGCAGTTCAGAATCCGTGTAGTCAATCAAAGGTTTTTGCGTTTTCATCAAAAGAAGAATATTAAACCACCAAAATCGTGTTCGTCGGGTTCATTGTCGGCGACAATAGATTGGGGTTTTATCCTTGTCCAGCCGGTTGTTTGTAAAATTCTCGCACTCTTTATGGAACCGACAAAACGACACCCGCGAAGTTCAATTGACACGCCTTAACCCTGAATCAATCTGGTGAAATGAAAATGTGTTGTTGGAAAGGTGCGATGGCAGTTCTCTTTTTATTAACAGCATTTTCTCTTCGCGCGGGAGTTGCGCAAGGCGAACACGGCATGGTCGTCACGGTAAATCCTCTCGCCACCCAAGCTGGAATCAACGCGATGAAACGCGGCGGAAACGCGATTGATGCCGCCGTGGCTTCCGCGCTGACTCTCGGCGTGGTAGATGGGCACAACTCCGGAATTGGCGGCGGTTGTTTCATGCTGATTCGCCGCGCCAATGGAAGCTACCTCGCGATTGACGGCCGGGAAATGGCGCCAGCGAAAGCCACGCGTGACATGTTTTTGCGCGATGGAAAAGCTGACGCGAAGTTAAGTCAACTCGGCGCACTCGCGATTGCCACGCCGGGCGCCCTGGCCGCGTATGATTCTGCGCTGAAACGTTGGGGAAAAATTTCATTAAAAGAACATTTGCTGGCCGCTGCAAAAATTGCCGAAGACGGTTTCAAAGTGGATAAACATTACGCCGAAGTTTTAAAAGATTCCGCCGATGATTTAAAAAAAGTTGAGAGTGCGCGCGCGATTTCTTTGAAGTCGGACGAAAAATCTTTTGGCGAAAACGACATAATTAAACAACCCGATCTGGCGAAAACATATCGGGCTGTTGCGACCAATGGAATCGGCTGGTTTTACGACGGACCTTTTGCGCAAGCGACGGAAAAATGGATGAAAAAAAATGGCGGAATTCTCACCGCTAACGATTTTAAGAATTATCGCGCGCCGTTGCGTGAACCGATTTTCAGCAATTATCGCGGCTACACGATTGCTACTTTTCCGCCGCCGAGTTCTGGCGGCGTGCATGTGATTGAAATTTTAAACATGGCGGAAACAAAAAATTTGATTGCGATGAAGACCAATGCCGCGGACGTGATCCATTTTGTGTCCGAGGCTATGAAACTTGCTTTTGCGGATCGCGCCTTTTGGCTGGGCGATCCTGATTTCGTCAAAGTGCCCAAAAATTTAATTAGCAAAAAATACGCCACGAATCTCGCCGAAAAAATCGACATGAGAAAAACTTCGGTCGTTAAAGAACACGGCTCGCCGGATCAGGCTGAGGAGGAAATTTTTCCAAATCTTTCCAAAAAACATACTACGCATTTTTGCGCGGCAGACGCCGATGGGAATTGGGTTTCCTGCACCGCGACGATCAACACTTCCTATGGATCCAAAGTGGTTATTCCGGGAACCGGCGTCATGATGAATAACGAGATGGATGATTTTTCCGCGCAACCCGGCGCGCCGAATTTCTTTGAATTGATCGGCGCCGAAGCTAATGCGATCGCGCCGGGAAAACGTCCTTTATCAAGCATGAGTCCAACCATTATTTCCAGGGATGGCGAACCGATTTTGGCATTGGGCGCGGCGGGCGGCCCAACTATTATCAGTCAAGTTGTTCTTACTATTATTAATTTTGTTGATTTACAAATGTCGTTGGAAGACGCGCTGAAGACGCCGCGTTTTCATCATCAATGGAATCCTGATGAATTAAAAATTGAAATGAAATGGGCGCCCAGCGTGATGAACGATTTGGAAAAACGCGGGCATAAATTAAATAAAGTAAGTTCCTTCGGAGCTTGTCAAGCCATCGCCAGAAATCGCGAAGGAAAAGGTTTTATCGGCGCGGCTGATCCGCGCGGTTCGGGCAAAGCCGAGGGTTGGTAATTTTGCCTCTACAGATTACCTTAGAGAAAAATTGTCGAAAAATTATTTTGCAGTCACAACCCAGGTGGCGAGGAACTGAGATATAAAATTCGGCACCGCTAAAGACGGCGACTAAAGTCGATCTCATAAATCATTTCGGGAAGCGCAGCCGTCTCGGCTGCGGTTCAGCGCGCCCTCGCGCTGAACTTCGGGAACATCAGATTCCATCATTGGATTTGCGCATCCCTCACCTGCCAACGACGACGGCGTCGTTGGCTGCGCCCGAGGCGGGCGCGCTCCCCATTTATGAGACGAGTTCAACAAACATATTATTTCTAATTCGCTTTCTCGGAAAAGACCCGGTAAATTTAATCGGCTTAAAACCAGCAAAATTGAGAGATCAAAAAAGCCGTTGTCCATGCATAGTTCAAGCTCGAAA
>JALYXC010000324.1 GCA_030947315.1 Verrucomicrobiota bacterium
TTGTTCATGGCAGCGTTGGGATTTTTTAGCAATCTTGCCACTGCGGATAGTCTGACCAAAAACAAATCGCCCAAACGCATTTTATTTTTTTCCAAGTCCGCCGGCTTTGAACATTCCGCCATAAAAAAAACCAATGAACAGCCGAGTTTTGTGGAAAAGGTTTTGCAAGAAATTGGCGGAAAAAATAATTTTGAATTTACCTTCACCAAAGATGGCACGGTTTTTACGCCGGAAAATATCGCGAAATACGACGCATTCTTTTTTTATACGACTGGTGATTTGACCGAAGCGGGCACGGATAAAACTCCGCCGATGTCCAAGGAAGGCAAGGCCGCTTTCCTCGAAGCGATTAAAAACGGAAAAGGATTTATCGGCACGCATAGCGCGTCTGACACTTTCCATTCTCCCGGCAACGAAAAACATACTCCGGCTCGCTACGTCGCTGATGGTGAAAATGCGGATCCCTACATCAAAATGCTCGGTGGAGAATTCATCAAACACGGCTCCCAACAAAAGTCGCGCATGATTATCGCTGATAAAAAATTTCCCGGCATGAGTGCCGTGCCCGATGATTTCGGCCCATTGGAGGAATGGTATTCACTGAAGAATTTCGCGCCTGATCTTCACGTATTGCTCGCGCAGGATACGAGCACGATGCACGAGGCCATGTATCAACGTCCGCCTTACCCGGCGACTTGGGCGCGGAAGCATGGTCAAGGCCGCGTTTTTTTCACGAGCATGGGCCACCGCGAAGATATTTGGACCAACCCGATTTTCCAGCGGGTGCTTATCGGAGGAATTAATTGGGCCGTGAAAAATGTGGAAGCGGATGTCACGCCGAACATCAAAAAAGTTACGCCGCAAGCCAATCAAATACCGCCGGATAAATAATATTCCTTAGTGCGTCGGTTCATTTCGCAATTCCCCAGGCTGGAACGTTAGATCAGCGATGAGCGGAAGATGATCGGAAGCGACACGGGTTAAATCGGTTTTGGGAACTTGCACATCGTTCACTGCAAAGTGCGACGAAACAAAAATATGATCAATGCGGGTGAACGGATACAAAGCGGCAAATGTTTTTAATGGCGTAAAATTTTTAAGCTCCCGCTGCGCATCATGCAATCTCGCCGTCAAGGCTCGATACGCCACAGCGCCGGAAGTCATATTAAAATCGCCGCAAAAAATAAGCGGTTCATTCAATTCAATTCCGCCAATCCATTGGTCGCTTAAAATATCGGCGGCTTGCGCGGTGCGTTCGGCCAGACCGATTCCAAAATGAGTGCTCAACAAATTAAGGCGAATTCCATTCGCTTCAACGCGGACCCAGATCGCGCCGCGCGGCTCTTTTTTTCCGCGAGTGGACCCGGACGAAAGCAGGCCGGTGCGAATCGTTTCCAAAGGGTACCGGCTTAAAATGGCATGGCCGTAAAGTTCATTTCCTCGAATTACCGTCGGACAAAAACAAACATGGAATCCAAGTTTTTCGGCGATCATTTTTGCCTGGTCATGTCCGCGAGAGCGAGCGCGTCCCAAATCAATTTCCTGCAAGGCAATAATATCCGGATTGTAAATGGATATAATCCGCGCAATGCGCACCGGAGAAATGCGGCCGTCCATTCCAATGCAACTATGGACATTGTAAGTCATGATTCGAAATTGATCCTTCTCGCGCCCGTGAGAAAAGGCCTGGCGATCCGCAATGGATTCGCGTCCGAGATAATGCAAAACGGCGGCGCGCAAAGTGGTAGGACGGATAAAGGCGCGCGCCTCGCCAGGCAGTTGGGTTCGTCGGGGCAGCAAGGCGAATCCCTGCGTTTCTTCCAAGCCCGGCCCGCCGTGCGCGCCGCGTTCCATGGGAAATGTCCAGGGCGGAGAGCACGGACTCCATCCGAGCAAAATCAAATCGCCGACACATTTCTGATCGGTCAAATAAATTAAATCCTGGGCCATCTCTTTTCGCAGCGGCTCGGGATGCGGCAGAAAAACTGCGGCGTCATTGGGCAATTCCCACGCGCCCTGAGCATGGATCCAAAATACTTTTCCGACGCTGGTTTTGTAAATGACGCCGGGAACATTTTGTGCGACGAGCCATTCGGCGAATTCTTTTTTTTGCTCATCGTTGAAAGAATGCGCCAAATAGATATGCCCCAACGGCCCCATTGCCGTGACGGCGAAAGTGGCTTGTTCATTTTCCGATAAAAGTTCTGCGCGATTATTTTTTTCTGAATTTGCTTTTAATTTTTTTTCGCGCCACTCGGCGGGTGATTCCCGATTTTGCGAACGCAAGGGTCCATGAACTTCTATTTTTTTAAACTTCTTCAGGCCCTGGCGGATGACCGTTTCGATACCGCCGGGAAAATGTTCGGCAAAGGATTGCGCGCGTTCCTGTCCGTGATCGGAAAAAATCCAAACCTGATAATCGCGCCGATGGGACCGTTGCGCGGCACGATCAAGACCGCGAACCACGCGATCAATGCCCTTCAAACTCCAATGCGCGAAAGCCGAGTCGGGTCCGCGCCGATGGGCTTGTTCGTCATAACCTAGAAAATTAATATGAATAATCGGCAAGCCGCGCGCCAGATCAATCTTGGCGCCAATCGCGATAAATTCCCGCAGCGCCACGCCCACCAAAACACGGGAGAAAACAAATTTAATTTCTTCAAAAATATTTTCTCCCTGAGTTACTCCGCCCACGAAATCCCGAAGCGCGAGGAAAAATTCAATCACCGTTAGAGCGACAACGCGCAAAACGGAATTGATCTGCAACAATACCAAACTGAGGTATCCTGAAAGACTGGCCGATTTCAACATGTCGTCCCAACCAATGCTGGCTGGACAAAAATGGCTTTCCGCAGCTCCGCCCGTGAAAATATTTGACCAGGAGCTTCCGCCTTTTAATAAGCCTTCGCCTTTTTTTCCCAACTGTTGCTCCACCGATTTGGCGCAATCCGGTTTGAACATGGTGACAACTTTTTGCACAGAGCGATCGAGAAAACAAAAGGCGGGCACGGCGCAGCGCACCCCATAATAGAGTTCGGCTTGCACGGCCGGGGTAGTGGAAGGGAGGCCGGAATAAAAAGTGTGCAGTTCGTATTTTTGTTTTTGCAGAAGCGATTTTAAAAAGGGCAGCCGCCCGCGCCGCATGGCCCGTTCCATTTGTGTTTTCGACAATCCGTCAATTTGGATAAGGAGAAGTCCATGTTCGTTTTCGGTCTCTTGAGAAGTGGGCAGGTGCAGCCGGCGCACCGCCCATTCACTGCGACTAAAATAACGCCGCAATTTTCGAAAGAAATTTTCCAGCGGATAAAACACTAGGGTTGGTCGAGAGTCGAAGATCGAAAGTCGAGAGTCAGATCAGAGTCTGGGGATTTTCGCGGCTTGTTTTTCGACTCTAAATTTCTTTTTGCTGGCTCGTCGGCAAAGACGGCATTGATGGCAGATTTGGTTTTCTGAGAAATCAAGCGCCATTCCACTTCGATTCGTTTGGCCAGTGCGATCCAGGCGCTTTCCTTTTCTTCACGATGTTCAGGCCGCGTTTGCAATCGGATTTTTTCATAGAAAACAAGAGCTTTTTCCGCGGAGCGTTCCTGGGAAAATTTTTGAGCTGTCTGGCGCGCGCCTGTTTTCAATTGTTTTTTTAATTCAGCATTCGATTTAATTTTTTCCAAACAGGCCGCGAAACTATTTTCGTCCGCGTGGGCCGTCAGCAGAAATCCATTTTTCCCCTCGCGCACCACTTCGCGCACGCCCGAGGCGTCCAGGGCGACGACCGGAAGACCCGCCGCCATTGCTTCGGTCAAGACCATTCCCTGCGTTTCAGTAAAGGAGGAAAAAACAAAAACATCCATGGCGGCGTAGGCGTCAAACAAATCCGGGCCCGATTTTTTTCCGGGCATGACCAATTGTTTGAGCAAATGTTCTTTTTTAAAAATTGCGCGAATTTCCTCTTCCGCTGATCCGCTGCCCACAATTAAGAAAATCGCTTTGGCATTTTTCTTGAGAAACGGAACGACCGCGCGGCTGAGGAAGGCCAGATTTTTTTCCGGCGCCAAGCGGCCGAGATGCCCCACCACAAAAGCATTGGCTGAAATTTTATTTTGTTGGCGAAACCTTTTGCCGTTTCCGCCGGCGAAACCAGCAACATCAATTCCAGTCGGAATAATTTCAATGGGCGTTTCGACTCCGCGTTGACGGATCAGTTGGGCGATGCTTTCACTTGGCGCGATGACCGCGTCGCAAAGATTGGCGTAATGAGTGGAAAGTTCGATGGTGAATTGCTTCAGCGCCGGAGAATCAAAGGGAACATAATGCGTATATTCTTCGTAAAGAGTGTGATGCGTAAAAATAATCGGGACATGCT
>JALYXC010000327.1 GCA_030947315.1 Verrucomicrobiota bacterium
GCGGTCGCGTTGTTTTTCAGTGAAGGGCAGGGGAGCGATGCCGTCGGTTTTCTCAGGGGGAATTTCCAGGAGCAAACTTTGTCGGAGATGGCGACGCGCTTCGCTGATTTGGACGGGAACATTTAGAAGTAGTGTTAAATCAGGCCGAGTCGGACCGACGGCAAAATCTATCACGGCAGCGACTTGTTCGAGATTCAATTGGCGGCCGTAACCTTGATAAGCTGTGGTGGAATCGTAAAAGCGATCGCACAAAACAATTTCGTCCGCGGCGAGAGCAGGACGAATAATTTCGCGAACGAGTTGCGCGCGGCTGGCGTTCATGAGCAACAATTCCGCTTCCGCAGTCATGGCGTGATTAGCGTGGCTGTGTTGGAGAGTGTGTCGAATTTCTTCGCCAATGGCGGTGCCGCCCGGTTCGCGTAAAGTGTGGACGGTTCGTCCCAAAGAGCGAAGGCGCTCAGCTAATAAAATAATTTGCGTGGATTTGCCGCTGCCTTCGGTGCCTTCGAAACTAATAAAAATTCCGCCCATCAGTGAATGGCCGGGGTCGGTTTGACATTGGCCGGATTGAACGGAAATTTTTTTACGGCGTATTCCACGAGCGAATCAATTTGTTCATCGCTTAATGGTCCGCCTTTGGCTTTTCCAAAAGCGGGCATCGAAGAATGTTCTTTTCCTTCGGCAATCATTTTTTTCCAGAACGCGGCGTCGGCGGGATGTTGGAGTTTGGTCAAATCAGTCACCATTTCAGCGCGATGCGGCGAGAGGTGGCAGATGGCGCAATCCGCCGTAAAAAGAGCTTCGCCCATTTTGCCTTCTCCCTTTACGACATGGCAGGAGGCGCAATCATTTTTGAAAACGGCCTGCCGATCGTCCATGGCCATTCGCATATTTATCTGGCGTTTCTGGGCGTCGGGATCGCTCGGGATATTTAATTTCAGAGTCAATGTTTGCTGGCCGGCGGAGGAGATGACCGTGAGAAGTTTTTCCAAATGGCCGGATTTGCCGGCAAAATTTACCGTCGCAAAAATTTGTCCATTCGTCCCGGGCGTCAACGTCCACGGCTGACTGGGAAGCTGGGCAATGGTGCAGCCGCAGGAAGGCATCACTGCGTTAATCACAACATTTGTTGAGGCGGTATTGATGACGGTGAAGGAAAACCGATTGGTGCTTTCGCCTGTTTTGGCGTTGTATTCCTTGCTCATGGCGTCCCAAACCAGCGGATGAAATTTGGCGGGCGGCGGCGACCCGGCGGGCGGAGCGGGCAACGGAGCGGCGATGCCCGTGAAAAAACAAAAGGAAAATAACAACGTTAATTGAAAGCGTAACGGAATCATAAAATGAATTGGATTTATCTTAAGATTTTTTAAATGAATTGCCAGAAAATTTTAAGAAAAAATTGTTTTAAATTTTTTTCAAGCGCGCACCTTTCGGCGAATCTTCGATGGCCCAGCCTTTGGATTTTAATTCGTCACGAAGAGCGTCAGCGCGTTTGAAATCTTTGGCATGGCGCGCGGCCACCCGTTGCTCCAAAAGGGCGGCGGTTTCCGCGGAAATTGCATCTTTCTTTTTGGTTTCCAATCCGAAAACAAAATTTATTTTTTGCCATGCCGCCAAAGCGCCCGCCGCTTGAACGGGCGTCAATTGTCCAGCCGCCAACGAGCCATTGATCTCGCGCACCCATTCAAAAATAATTCCCCACGCGCCCGAAATATTCAAATCCTGATCCAAGGCTTCGGAAATTTTCTGCAAAAGATTTTCATCCGCCACGCCATCTGAATTTCCAGCCGAGTCGCGCAATTTATTTAAACATTCATCCAGGCGCGCCAACGTGGTGCGTGCGCGTTGCAAACCTTCCAACGTAAAATTGAACTGCTCGCGATAATGCGACGACAAAAGCAGATACCTAATTTCCCGACCGCTAAATCCTTTTTCCAACAAATCGCGCAGCGTAAAATAATTGCCTTCGGATTTGCTCATTTTTTTTCCCTGCACCAAAAGATGCGCGCTATGCATCCAATATTTTACGAAAGATTGCCCGCTGGCTCCTTGACTTTGCGCGATTTCATCTTCGTGATGGGGAAAAATCAAATCTTCTCCGCCCAGATGCAGGTCAAAACTTTTTCCGAGGCATTTCATGCTCATCGCGCTGCATTCGATATGCCAGCCGGGGCGTCCTTCGCCCCATGGACCCGGCCAAAAAATATCGCCGTCCTCAGGAGTGCGCGCTTTCCAAAGCGCAAAATCCGCCACCGATTCCTTTTCATATTCGTCGCGGCTGACCCGTTCGCCGACGCGCATTTCCTCAAAGTTTAATTTGAGCAACTGGCCATATTGTCCGCCGTTGTCGCGATATTTTTCGATGCTGAAATAAACCGATCCATCACCTGCTTGATAAGCGAGGCCGCGCGAAATTAGGGTTTCGATCAGCGAAATAATTTCTGAAATATGTTCGGCGGCGCGCGGAGTTTCGTGCGGTTTCAAACAGCCGAGCGTTTGTAAATCTTCAAAAAAAGCCATTTCAAATTTGGACGTATATTCGCGCAATGAATTTTAGCCTCGCGCACACGGCTGATGATTTTATCT
>JALYXC010000333.1 GCA_030947315.1 Verrucomicrobiota bacterium
TGCTGACATCTTTTAAATTCGAGGCGCCGCGTCCGCCGGAACCAATAATGGCAATGTCCAGTTTTTCATTGGCCGATTTGCGTTTGGATTGCGCAAAAATATTTCCGCCGAAGGTCGCGGCGCTGGCGAGAAGAGCCGAGGAATAAATAAATTTGCGGCGATTAATTCCGGTTTGAACAATGAGGATTTTCGAACTGAATAAATTAGATTGCGACATGGAATTTTTCTACGCCTTTCAGGAACGGGTCACAAGCAGAAACCATTTTAAGGCATGATTAAGGCATCTCAATTTTTTAGTAACATCGGGCGAAAGCCAAAGTCTTAATGATAGTTGCGCGAAAAAATGAAGAAATTTAATGCGTCCGCCTCGTAGTTTTCACTGGAAGAGCGCTTGAAATATTTTTGCGAACAGGTTACTTCATTTTTGTGCCGAGGCGCGAATTAAAGTATCCACGTCAAGTGGAAGACTGGCTGGTTGAAGTGAGTCTTCAACTGACGGAACCTGGCAGGATTATTTTAATTGGTTCAGGCGCTTTGCTCTGGCATGCGGCGCAACGAGGCATCGTCGAGCCATTGTCAGAGAACAGCATGGATATTGATCCGATTACCGATTCGGAAGAGATTGCGCGAATTTGTTATGAGGCGCTTATTGGAAGTGAGTTTGAACTGAAACATGGATGGCACGTGAATTTAATGCCAGATTCCGTCCTGCGAGAATTTCCCCGGGACTGGGAAACCCGCGCCTCGAAAAAAAATTACGCATTGCTGGAAGTTGTGGTTCCCAGCATCGGCTGATCTCCTTGTGCCAAAACGCAAACGCAATGAACCGCGCGATCGTGCACATGAAGCTTGGGCGAAGCAAGTTGGTTTGATAGATTGATTTTGTGGACAAGACATCGCAGAGCGAAAGAAGCAATTCGATTTGGGGAATGTATCCGAACTACGACGATATTTCCCGATTTGAATATGGCCGGCGCCTGTGGCGGTCGCCAAAAATGCGCGCGCGTCTTTTAGCGCATTGGTTGGATGAACGGCATCCTTATCGAGAGCGTTTTCAGGAACAACGAATGTTGATTGAAGAAGTGTTAAATTCGGAAAGCGAGCCAGGGTTGATCGATAAAAAACTTCGCGCCCGCGGCCGCAGTCTTCGTGGTATCTCGCGCGAAATTCCGCCGGTTTTCGGAAGTTTTTTTTAAGAGAGGCCGGCCCTTAAAATATTTCAGCGTTATTTTTTAGGCTCTTCCTTTTTCGTCGGCTCTTCTTTTTTTGCGACCGGCGTGAGATTCCAGCCTTGATGAATTTTTAAATCGGGCAGTTGTTTTTGCAGATTCGTCACACCGGCATCCGTGACTTTTGTTTGCCAAAGATAAAGATTTTTTAATTTCGATAACCCTTGCAAATGCGCCAGGCCCGCGTTGCTGATCGGCGTGTCAAATAAATTGAGATAAACCAAGTTGCTCAAAGATTTAAAATGGCTCAACCCGGCATCCGTAATTTTCGTGTGTTCCAAATGCAATCGGGCCAGATTGGTCAAGCCTTCCAGATTCGCCAATCCGGCATCGGTGATTTTTGTGCCCGCCAAATTTAAATCCATCAGACTCAACACTTCTTTTAGCGGAGCGATGCTCGCATCCGTGGCGTTGGTTTGGAGTCCGCGAAAATTGGCTTCCTTCCAATTCACATTCATGGCAATAGGTCGAATGGGCACGCCGGCCGCCTGCAAAGCCGCCACGACTTTCAGCTCGGCAGGTGTCGGTTTAATATCGGCCAGTTTAGGCGCTTCCACTTTGTCATCGGCAATCGTGTTTCCGGCGATTTCTTGAATCACTCCTTCCGGCCAATTCGCGCCTTGATTAATCCAATCGCGAATCAAATCGGTTTGCGCTTTAGTCAATAAATCGCCTTTGCTCGGCATCACGTCGTCGTGACCGGCGGGCAAAATGATGCGCCGAAACATTTCACTTTTGTCCGCTTTGCCGACGACGAACGCCGGATTATTTTTGCCGCCCTTAAGAGCCGCTTCTTTGGAATTGAGCCGGAGATCGCCTTTGTGTTTTTCGGCGCCGTGACAAGGCAAACAGGACTTTTGCAGAATGGGCTGAATTTCTTTGGCGAAATCCACTTTTTTATCGCCTTCCGCCAGCAACGAAAACGAGGCGAAAAATCCCGCCATGAACAAAATTATTTTTTTCATCTTATTTTTAATGCAATTTATCGCGACGAGTTTAAAAACAAAAAATCATTTGGCAAACCCGATATTGAATAGATGGAAAAGCAAACAGAAAATGAGAGCGAAGTATTAACCGCAGAAACCCAGAAAATTTTTTCAGGCGAAGATTTCTAATTTTATTTTCCTCTTCGCGGCTCTGCGTCTCCGCGGTATTTCAATTCGAAGTAGTTTGATTTAGAAACTCTCAGGAACAAAATTCAAAATAAACATTATGAAAAAAGTAATTATCCTTTTCTTATGGGCACTGATGGCGGTCGGCTGTAAAACTGAACCGCGCGACATTAATCAAACGCCTGTTCCTGGCACAGCCACTGGCGTCAAGAGCAGCACTGACGTGGATAAAAACATCGAACGCGAAGATCAAACTCCGGCTTCTATTCCAAAAAAGTAAATTAGAGGAAGCGCCCTAATATTTTCGGGTGGCAATTACTTTTTTCGCCATGTCCTGATCGAAGAGTTCGTCCTTCACCACGATTTTTTTATCAACTTTGTTGCCATTGCGAATCGCATCCAACGTGTCGAAAACGGTAGGGCGCAGCAGCGGATTGCATTGGACCGAGCAATTTAGTTTTCCCGACACCATCGCTTCAAAAGCGCCTTTTACACCGTCAATCGAAACGACAATAATATCGCTGCCTGGTTTTAATCCAGCTTCCTCAATGGCTTGAATCGCGCCGAGCGCCATGTCGTCATTGTGCGCATAGACTGCTTGAATATTTTTGCCGAGTGATTTGAGAAAGGCTTCCATCACTTCCTTGCCTTTGGAGCGATTGAAATCGCCGCTTTGCGATTTGACAATTTTCAGGCCGGGATATTTTTTGAGAACATTTTCAAAACCTTTTTTACGATCCAGCGCGGGCGCCGAACCGGGCGTGCCCTGCAACTCCACAATGTTGCCCTTGCCCTCGAGTTTTTTGGCCAGCCATTCGCCGGCCCGCCAGCCTTCTTCGACAAAATCGGACGCAATCAAAGTGGTGTAGAGCGATTCATCAGAAACTTTTACGCCGCGATCCACCAAGACAACGGGAATGTCAGCCCGCTTGATTTCCTGCAAGACCGGTTCCCAGCCGGTTTCCACCACGGGCGCCAGAATAATGGCGTCCACTTTTTGAGCGACAAAAGTTTTCAGCGCTTTGATTTGATTTTCCGGTTTGCCTTGAGCATCAGAAAAACGGAGGTCAATGCCGCGAGCGGCCGCTTCGCTGCGAATAGATTCCGTCTCGGCCGTGCGCCAGGCGCTTTCGGCGCCGATCTGCGAAAAGCCGACGACAAACTTTTTACCAGACGATTTTTTTGGCGACGCAATCTCTTTGTCTTTGGTTTCGAGGGCATTGGTTTGCAGCGCGGAATTTTGAGAAGAATCAGACGCCGGTTTTTTTTCGCAGGAACAAAAAGCCAGCGAGACGAGTCCCAAAATAAAACAAACAGATTTCATAAATTGCATTGTGTTAATTTTTTGGCCACGAGTCAAAAGTTTTAAAATAATTTTCAAGCTGGCCGAATCAGGATTGCAGATTGAATTCAAACGCCATAAGATCAAACGAATGACAACGACCGCTCTTTCTCCCATCTCCCCTTTTTCCCGCGTCCGCAGTCGCAATTTTCTGGGAGCGACGATTGATCAGGTCATGGTGGAAGAACGAGCGGCAGCTTTTACCAAACGGAGCATTAAAACCAGCGCGAAATTGGCCGGATTGAAAATGGCGATTTCGATGATGGATTTGACCACGCTCGAAGGAAAAGATACGCCCGGAAAAGTCGCTTATCTTTGCCGCAAAGCATTGCAGCCGATTGAGCCGAAATACAACACGCCGAGTTGCGCGGCAGTTTGTGTTTATCCAAACCTGGTGCGGTATGCGCGAAAATTTCTCGGTGAAAATTCGCCGGTGCATGTTGCTTCCGTCGCAACGGGTTTTCCGAGTGGACAAATTCCTGTGCGCGTGAAACTCGAAGAAACGCGTCGCGCCGTCAGCGATGGCGCGGATGAAATTGATATGGTGATTGATCGCGGCGCATTTTTGGCGGGCGACTACGCAAAAGTTTCTGACGAAATCACCGCGATCAAAGAAGCGTGTGGCCCGGCTCATCTAAAAGTCATTTTGGAAACGGGCGAACTGGTCACTTACGATAATGTCCGGCTCGCCAGTCAAATCGCCATGGAAGCGGGCGCGGATTTTATAAAAACTTCCACCGGCAAAATAAATCCCGCGGCGACAATTCCCGTGACTCTGGTCATGCTCGAAGCGATTCGTGATTATTTTTTTGCAACAGGCGTTCGCATTGGGATGAAACCGGCGGGCGGCATTCGCACCGCCAAACAATCGCTCGCCTACCTGGTGATGGTTAAAGAAACTTTGGGCGATGATTGGTTGACGCCTGATTTATTTCGTTTCGGCGCGAGCACTCTGGTCAACGATGTTCTTCAGCAAATCGTGAAAACCGTGGAAGGCAATTATCAAAGTCTCGATTATTTCTCGTTGCCATAAATAGAGCGCTGCAGGAAAGCAATACAACTAATTATATTGGCAGGCAGCGGTAAATTAGTCCAGAATGGGTTATGAAAAAACACTTTTTTGTTTCCGCTTTATTGTTGACTGCTTCGGGGAACGCCCTCTTCGCTCAAGGACAACTCACGCCACCCGCCCCGCCCGCGCCGACGATGAAAACGCTCAGTCAAATTGAGCCGCGCACGGACGTGTTGAAACTGGCCGGCGACGCCTCCAATCTATTCATCATCACCAATACCGGCTCGTATTATCTCACGACCAACATTGTGGGGGTGGCGGGCAAAAATGGGATCCAAATCGTCGGTGGCAAAGTCACGCTCGACCTCAATGGCTTTGCTGTGATGGGTGCGCCAGGTTCTTTAGTAGGTATCTATATTACGGGTAATTCTACCAATATAACTGTGCGCGATGGCATAGTAAC
>JALYXC010000355.1 GCA_030947315.1 Verrucomicrobiota bacterium
GAAACCTACAATAATCCTGAACTTTACGAATGGTTTTTAAAACATAAACGAAAGACGGAGAAATAAATCCGGCGATACTTTTTAGCCGCGTAATTTTTCAAAATTAATTATTCACGCCGTCTAACTCTTTATCTTTGACTGACTGGACGTGCCAATCGAAATAAAGCTGGTTGCGAAGGGTTCGATGAACGCGATTAGTCGGAAGATAAGAGAAATACAATCCGCCGGGAAAAGCATTCTGTTGATCAATATCGGTGAGCGCCCAAGAATCGGAAGGCCGCTGAATTTCGTGGGTTTTTTTGGGCGGCTCATCCGGGCCTTTCGGCAAACGATAACGCGGACTTGAATAGGGATAGCCAAAAGGCCGGGTCAAATTCGTAAAAATATTTGTGACTTCAGCGTTGGCCAAATAACTAATCGGCCTTTCCAGCGATTCCAGCGGCAATGTCGTCGGTGTGCTCAAAGCTGTATTGGCCGGACAAATTGCCAGTTTCATAATTTGAGTGTTGGTTGAGGGCGCTGGCAGGCCAACGTAAGTCGCCAGATAAAACGGCATTCGTTCCGGCTCATCGTTGTAAGCATCGTAAAATCCCTGCCACACTGGACCGGGCAACGTGTCACGATGATCGCCCGCGTACATTTCGATCGCGTATCCGATCTGTTTCAGGTTACTCATGCACTTGACTTTCCAGGCTTTTTGCTTGCCGCCAGCCAAGGTCGGCAATAATAGTCCGGCTAGAATTGCGATGATCGCGATGACCACCAATAATTCAACCAACGTGAAAGCTCGCATCGAATTTACGCGTCCGTTTTTCATGGTGGAACCGAAGAACAACTTTCGTCGTTCAAGGCGATCAAATTCTCACAACCAAAATTTCATTCAAGCAAATAGTAAAAAGCCGTTACCTTCGACAAGTAACCATGATTAAATACATTGTTGCCTGCGCAATTATTTTTGCGGTTTTGATTTTCCTGAAATTCCTTGAGAACTCACCGCTCCGTTCCTGGAAAGCCGTTTTTTTCAGCGCTGTGCTTTTAAGCGTCAGCGTTTGTTATTATTTGCACTGGGCTTTTCCCCCGCCGTCCCCGCCTTTGCCGCGCGCAAAAAAAGCTCTGGCCAATGCCGCCGAATTGCAGCGCACCTTCCGACGCATTGCCGACGTTGATCAAGCCAGCATTGAAGGTTCGATTATAAAAATAAATTTCGCCGAGGAAAAATCTCTGGACGAACTCAAACGCATCGCCTTGGACTGCGGCTACACGGCGGCCAATTTCATGCGGGACAAAAAAGATTTTAAAATCACCGTTCATATTTCGGTTCGGGGTGGCGACCGTTATCAAGTCATCATTCCCGCAGAGGGCGGAGCGATTGAGGAGCAGACCTTTTAGTCCAAACCGGTGGCAACTTTCGCGCGTTTTAAAACTTTTTGCGCTACGGTTCGCGCTTTAATTGCGCCTTCATTTAAAACCTGATTGACGTAATCCAAATGAGTGCCGAGTTCGGCGCGTTGGGCGCGAGCCGTGGAAAAATAATTCCAATAATTTTCAAATAACGCTTTTTTCAAATCGCCATAGCCAAGTCCGCCCGCGCGCAAATGTTCCTCAAAATCCTGGGCCACATTTTCCGGAGCAACCAATTTCAAAAGTTGAATAGCCAGATTTTTTTCCGCATCCGGCTTCGGCTCCGCTGGCGAACGGCTGTCCATGACGAGACTCATAATTTTTTTGCGAAGGATTTTTTCGTCGCCGAAAATCTCGATCGTGTTGCCGTAACTTTTGCTCATTTTCTGGCCATCGGTTCCAGGAACGCCAGAAACTTCATCGCGAATGCGCGGTTCGGGAATAACAAAAATTTGGCCGTATTGTTCGTTGAATTTAATGGCAATGTCGCGCGTGACTTCGACATGTTGTTTTTGATCGCGCCCGACTGGAACGAGATTGGAATCGTAAATTAAAATATCCGCAGCCATCAAAACTGGATAAGCAAACAAGCCGTGATTTGGCGAAATACCTTTAGCGATTTTATCTTTATAACTATGGCATTTTTCCAAAAGACTCATCGGCGTGAGCGTCGTTAAAATCCAGGCCAGCTCCGTCACTTCCGGCACATCGGACTGGCGAAAAAAAATGGATTTTTTTGGATCAAGACCGCAAGCTAGAAAATCGAGCGCGACCTCCAGTGTGTTTTTTCTGCGCTCCGCCGCGTCAAAAAGCGAAGTCATCGAATGATAATTGGCGATAAAATAATAAGTCTCGCCTTGCTTCTGCAATTCAATGGCTGGCCGCATCATCCCGAAATAATTTCCCAGATGAAGCGCGCCGGAAGGTTGAATGCCTGACAAAATTCGCATAACGAGAATTTATTGGAATTAGGAAATCAGGAAAGCAGGAAGATTTTCAATTAACGAATGCCTTGCCAATGAAGCAATACTTCTTCGATCTGCTGAAGTTGTTCGGTTGTTAAAATGCCAAGATGCCGCAAAAAATATTTGGGCGGAATTGCCTGAATGCCTTGAATGAGAAATGCGCCATCATCGAGAAATCGGGTCGGCACTTTTACCTCGAATTGCGAGTTGCGCGTGGCTGTCGTATGTGGAACGACACCAATCAACGCGCGATCAGCGTCCGCGTAAGGAATGCTGATAACCAAAGCCGGACGAATTTTTTGAATGATGCCGAAGTCCACCTGCCATACTTCGCCACGTTCCGGCACGGCGGGCATTCTCCTCTTCGTCAAGTGCCCGGAACGACGCCGCAGCAAGCATAGCAAAATCATCGTCCGTCAAATCGTCGGGCATCGGAACGCGCTCGATAATGGCGCGCCGAAGTTCTTTACGCTCAAGGTCAGAAAGCTGCTCGAACTCGCCGAGAATTTGGGCGACCGCTTGTGTCATGGCAGTAAGATACGAAAATGTATTGAATCAATCAAGGGCGAAGAAAATTCCCAGATGTAGCGCGCCGGAAGGTTGAATGCCGGACAAAATTCGCCTAGCGAGAATTTATTGGAATTAGGAAATCAGGAAAGCAAGAATTACACTTTTTGCGGGAGTCAACGTTGAAATTTACTTTGAAAGATTCGGCTCTAAAAATCTTCACTTGAAATAGTGGTCACGATTCAGGTATATTTGAAAACTTGAATAAACAAAAATTTTATGGCTGACATCGCAAATAAATATCCTGAAAACGTGGCGGGCAAATTTTACGTGGACAATCAATGCATTGATTGCGACCTCTGCCGCGAAACGGCGCCCGACAATTTTACGCGTAATGATGACGGCGGCTTTTCCTACGTTTATAAACAACCAGAAACACCCGAACAGGAAGCGCAATGCAAAGAAGCGATGGAAGGCTGCCCGGTCGAAGCCATTGGCAATAACGGCGCGTAGTTTTCGGAAATCATTTTTAATCCGCAGACCAGCCTCGTCTGCGGATTTTTTTTCAATTCAAAGATTCGACTACAAAAGCATCAATAAATTTCTGTTTTTTGTCGCTATTTGTGTTAGCTTTTGCTGGGTATGAAGGTTCGTCCAGTTCAATTTTTGTTCAGCGCAATTTTGTTTTTTGCTTGTTGTCTTCAAGCAAAATTAACGCCTGAACAAATCAAACAGTTGCCGCCGCCGGCGCCGCATCCGATTGATTTTGCAAAAGAAATCAAGCCGATTCTCGAAACAAGCTGCATGAAATGTCATGGCCGCGGAAAAAGCAAAGGCGGCTTTCAGATTGATACCAAAGAAACATTTTTAAAAAACAGCGATTCCGGCCCCGCCGTCATCGTTGGCAATAGCGGGGAAAGTTATTTAATCACGCTTGTGGCTGGTCTGGATCCGGATAGTGTCATGCCGAAAAAGGGTTCTCGATTGACGACCAATCAGATTGCGCTTTTGCGCGCTTGGATTGATCAAGGATTGCGTTGGGATTCCCAGATTACTTTTGCCAAACCGCCGCCTTTAAATTTAAAACCGCGCGAGCCGCAGATTCCTCTCGCAAAAAAAGTTTCCAATCCGATTGACGCCTTTGTGAGCGTTTATTTTCAGACCAACAAAGTTCCATGGCCCGAAACAGTCAGCGATCGTATTTTTGCTCGACGGGTTTATCTTGATGTCATTGGGCTGTTGCCGTCGCCGGAGGAATTGAGCGCTTTTATTTCGGATAAACATTCTGACAAACGCGAGCGGCTGGTGCAAAAACTTTTGTTGGACAATCAACATTACGCCGAGCATTGGCTCAGTTTTTGGAATGATCTGTTGCGCAATGATTACAGTGGCACCGGTTACATTGATGGCGGTCGCAAACAAATTACCGGATGGCTTTATTCAGCCCTCGCGACCAATTTGCCTTACGATCAATTTGTCTCCCAACTGGTCAATCCGACGCCCGCTTCAGAAGGTTTTTCCAAGGGGATTGTTTGGCGCGGAGTGGTCAATGCAAGTCAGGTTCCGCAAATGCAAGCCGCGCAAAATATTTCGCAGGTTTTCATGGGCCTCAATCTTAAATGCGCTTCGTGTCACGACAGTTTTATCAATGATTGGCAACTGGCCGATTCCTACGCGCTGGCCAATATTTACAGCGAGGAGCCGCTCGAATTATTTCAATGCGACAAGCCGACTGGCCAAAAAGCGGCCATGAAATTTCTGTTTCCTGAACTGGGCGTCATTGAAGCCAAAGCGGATAAGCCGGCTCGTCTCAAACAACTTGCCCAAATCATGACATGCGAAAAAAACGGCCGTTTATCCCGCACTATTGTCAATCGGCTTTGGGCAAAATTTTTTGGTCGCGCTTTGGTCGAACCGGTGGACGACATGGAACAAATCGCCTGGAATCAGGATTTGTTGGATTGGCTGGCCGAAGATTTAGTTAAAAACAAATACGACTTGAAGAAAACCATCGAACGCATTTTAACTTCGCGCGCTTATCAATTGCCCGCCACCAATCTGAGCGAACAAAATCGTGATAAATTTATTTTTGCCGGTCCCGGAGTGCGCCGTTTGTCCGCCGAACAATTTCGCGATGCCCTGACTTCGCTGACTGGCATTGGTTATTCGGCGCCAATGGCGGAAATTAATTCTGAAGCTGGTTTTTCTGCTCATTCAAAATACGCGCCCGTTGTTCCCGCCAGATGGATTTGGATCACTCCGAATTCCGAAGTCAAAGCGAAGGCGGAAATTATTTATTTGCGCAAAAGTGTAAATTTATCCACCGCCCCGGTGGAGGCGGCCGTCATGATTATGTGCGATAACAGTTTCACCCTTTTCGTCAATGGCAAAAAAGCCGGCGAAGGAAGTGATTATGCCAAATCATTTCTGTTTGATCTGCAACCCTTTTTGAAAAAAGGAGAAAATGTGATTGCCGTTCAGGCGATTAATCATCTGCCCGACAACAGTTTGCCAACGCCGGAAAAAGCGGTGCCCGGAACAGAAAATCCAGCCGGACTTTTTGTCTATGCCCGCGTTCGCGGAACAGGAACGAATATCATGGATTTTGCCACAGACAAAACCTGGATCGTCACCAACGAAAAAAAGGAAGGCTGGGAAAAAAAAGATTTTGCGGCGGAGAATTGGAAACCGGCCAGTGAACGGGAGAGAAGTTTGGGCAAGCCGGTGATTGAGGCGAAATTCGCCGCAGCTTATCCCGGAAAAGTTCGGGCCGCGCTCGTGGCGGCTGATCCGCTCCTAGTCGCTTTAGGACGGCCCAATCGCGAACAAGTCGTCACGACTCGCGCAACGGAAGCCACCACTTTGCAAGGCCTGGAGTTAACTAATGGCGGAACTTTGTCGGATATTTTAAAACGCGGCGCGGCTGAATTGGTTACGCAAAAAAGCGCGGACAAACATTTTGTTCCGCATTTATATGAGCAAGCACTGGGACGAGAACCAACTTCCGCCGAAATGAAATTGGCCGAAGAATTGGTCGGTCAGCCGATTAAAAAAGAAGGGGTGGAAGATTTGCTGTGGGCCATGACGATGTTGCCTGAGTTTCAGTTGATTTATTAAATTGTGGATATCGAAGAAATTCGAGCCAGAGTCCAAAGCAAACAAATTGTCTTTACTCAGCATGCCGACGCCGAGCGGCGTAAAGATAGCCTGGCATTTCGAGAAATTTTTGAAGCAGTGTTGTCGGCGGCTTGTTCTCGAACAATATGAAGACACGGGCCGGGGCAACAGTTGTTTAATAGTGGGCTTTGCCGGACAGAAGCCGATTCATTTGGTTTGTGGACGCAAGGCTGAAAATCTGCTAGTTCTTACTGTGTATGTCCCAACATTACCAAAATGGCTCGACCCTTGGACGCGGCGCCAAGCGTGATAAGTGTCCGTTTTGCGGCGGCGAAGAATTTCAATCTCGCCGCGAAGAATATCTTTACAGCCACAAGGGTGAGCATTTGCTCGTGTCGGATTTTCCCGTGGAAATCTGCGCGGCTTGCGGAATGCGTTTTTATCCGGGCGCCGCCTTGCTGGAAGTGGAGCGCCATTTTTTTGCGATCCAATCGCATGAGGAAGAGCCGGACAAAATATTACAAATTCCGTGCAAAACTTTTGCGTAGAAAAATTTTTATGAAAATCAAATCTCAATTTAATCGCCGGGATTTTTTAAAAACCGCCAGCGCCGCGACACTCTCCGCTTTGGCCGCTGGTTATCCTCGCTCCATTTTTAGCGCGGAAACAGACAGCGAAAAAATTACTCCGACCGCCGATACCGTCATCGTTCTTTGGATGGCGGGTGGAATGGCTCACACCGAGACCTTCGATCCGAAACGTTTCACTCCTTTTGAAAAAGGTGTCGCGACTCAAAAAGTTCTCAGCACCTTTCCGCAAATTGACACGGTCGTTGACAATATCAAACTCACCGAAGGCTTGGAAAATATCGCGAAAGTGATGGATCGCGCCACGCTGATTCGCTCTTACACCGCGGGCGACCTCGGTTTTATTTTGCATTCGCGCCATCAATATCAATGGCATACCGGTTACGCTCCGCCGCAAACCGTCGCCGCGCCGCATCTCGGTTCCATTATTGCGCGCACGCTCGGTCCGAAAAATTCCGCTGTGCCCGCCTTTATTGACATCGGCCAACGATTTGATTTAGGCGAAGGCGAAGAATTAAAAGCATTCCACACCGCTGG
>JALYXC010000416.1 GCA_030947315.1 Verrucomicrobiota bacterium
ACCCGCTCGGTGCTGAAAGGATTTTTGGAATCGGCCGGCGGCAAGGATGTTAATCAAGTCAACGTGCGAACGCTGGCCAATTCGCTCGGCTTACTCGTGGAGGAAATTAAATCAAATGAAGAAACCGATTACAACGAATGGCTGCATGCCGCAGTCTTTTCCGGTGAGCAAAAATTCTCGGCGGGCGGAACTATTTTAGGCGCGAGAAATTTACCGCGCATCGTTCGCTTGAATAGTCAAACCGTGGAGATTGTTCCCGAAGGTGTTTTGTTTCTGATGAATAATAAAGATCGCCCCGGGATTGTCGGCTACATCGGCACGCTGATGGGAAAACATCAGATCAATATCGCCAGTATGAGTTTGAGCCGCGATATTGTGGGCGGAAAAGCGTTGACCGTTTTAAATCTGGACAGCGTTCCGCCCGCGTCGTTATTGGAAGAAATTCAAAAAGACCCGGACATCAGCAATGTCCACGTCGTAAAACTTTAAATGGAAAAATAAATGAAACTACCTAAAAAAATAATTGGATTCATCGCCGTTACTTTTGCGTTGCTGAATTTAAACGCCGTGACCAAACCGGACGCCTCGGTGAAAACACCGCCACCGGCCAAAGCCGCCGATTCGTCTTTCCCCGATAAAATTATCGCCAAAGGTAAAGGATTTGAAGTCAAGCAAAACGAATTGGACGACGCCTTCATCGCCTACAAAGCGAGCGTGGCAGCGCGCGGCCAAACCATTCCGGAAGCGCAGCGGACCGAGATCGAATCGAGTTTGATCGAGCGATTGATCGTCACCAAAATCCTTTTGCAAAAAGCGACTGAACCCGACAAGGCCAAAGCCAAAGAGCTTTCCGACAAAATCATGGCCGATAATAAAAAGAATGCGCCGTCGGAAGATTTTTTCGAGCAGCAACTCAAAGCGGCTGGAATGACCGTGGAAGATTTTCACCGTCGCCTCCTGGAACAAACCATCTGCGAAGTGGTTCTGGAGCGCGAACTCAAATCGAAAGTCAAAGTGAGCGAAGAAGAAATCAAAAAGTTTTATGAAGAAAATCCCGCCCGCTTCGAGCAACCGGAAAAAGTGCGCGCCAGTCACATTTTAATTTCCACCATTGACAAAGCCACACAAAAACCTTTGCCCGACGACCAAAAAAAGGAAAAGGAAAAAGAAATTAAAAAAATCAAAGTGCGTGCCGATGCTGGCGAAGATTTTGCCAAGCTGGTCAAGGAATTTTCCGAAGATCCCGGTTCCAAAGATAAAGGCGGCGAATATATTTTTGCGCGCGATGAAGGAATGGCCAAACCATTTGAAGCCGCCGCTTTTTCATTGAAAACCAACCAGGTCAGCGACGTGGTGGAAACCCAGTTTGGTTATCATATTATTAAACTAAGCGAAAAAATTCCGCCTAAAAAACTGGAGCTGGCGAAAGTAGAAACAGAACTTAAAGAAGGTTTGATCCAACGGGAATATCAAAAGCTGTTGCCGGATTATTTTGCAAAATTAAAAACGGAAGCAGGAGCAGAAATCGTGGGCGATAAAAAACCGCCTTCGGAAAAGAAGTAGCCAGGGAACAGAAATTCACGCGAGCCAATTCATAAAGCAGGGCAGGCGCCCAGCCTGCCCATGCCGAACCTAAGCGACGTAGTCTGCCCTACTCTCGGTGCAACCAAATTTTAATCGCGTGACCCGGGCCAATGAATTATCTTTTCAGTGTGAGTAATCTTCTTATTGGACTTTTAAGCGCGCTCGTGGCGACTAATCAACCCGCCGCCGTCAGCAACCTTGTCAAGCGAACTACCGGCGCTTCAGTGGAAGTGGCTAATCCAAATGATCCCGTTGAAAAAGAATATTTGAAACTGCTGGCCGCAGACGATGCGGCGCGCGAAGAAGTGGACAAATGGATTCGCCAGGCGCAGGCCTTTGAAGAAAAAGGAGCCGGGGCGCCGCAAGCGACCTTGAATTTGCGAATTAAAGAACGGTTCACTTCGGTTACAAAAAGTTACGAAGATTTCTTGGAAAAACATCCGAACCATACTCGCGCCCGACTGGCCTACGGAAGTTTTCTCAGTGAAACGGGCGACGAGTTTGGCGGAATGACGCAATGGGAAAAAGCGCGCGAACTCGATCCAAAAAATCCAGCCGCCTGGAATAATCTGGCCAACTATTATGGACATCGCAGCCCTGTAAAAAAATCTTTTGAGTATTATGCCAAAGCCATTGAGCTAAATCCAAACGAGCCGGTCTACTATCAAAATTTTGCCACGACCGTTTATCTCTTTCGTAAAGACGCCATGGAATTTTATAACCTTAACGAAACGGAGGTATTCGACAAAGCGTTGGACCTTTATCGGAAAGCGATGAAGTTGGATCCGGATAATTTCATCCTCGCCACTGACTATGCAGAAAGTTTTTATGGAACGAAGCCGCCTCGTTACCAGGAAGGTTTAACCGCGTGGAATCAGGCGTTGAAAATCGCCCACGATGAAGTCGAACGAGAAGGTATTTATCTGCACCTGGCCCGCATTAAAATAAATCTCCGCCAGTTCGAGAGCGCCCGAACTAACCTTAACGCAGTAACCAATGAAAAGTATTCCGCGCTCAAGACTACTCTCGCAAAAAAACTCGCCAAGGAAGAAGAGAAGGCGAAATCAACCAATGCGCCTTCTGTGGCTATTGAGAAATAAATTGAACGGCTCGCCGCATTTTTTTTATTCCTGGATCATTCTCAAACGCTCCAGCAATTTCTCATGGATATCGCCGAATCCGCCATTGCTGAAAACACAGATCACATCGCCGGGTTTCGCGCTTTGCGTCACATGCTCCACGATGGATTCCACGGTGGGCAGGTAAGCCGCAGGTTT
>JALYXC010000448.1 GCA_030947315.1 Verrucomicrobiota bacterium
CAACATTTTGGGGTTAACGATCACCGAAGGTTGGCGTTCGGCAACGGGAAACGGCGCAGGAATACTTCAGGATTCGGGGTCACTGGCACTGAATGAATGCGCCATTTCCGACAATTTCGTTGGATACGGCGGCGGGGGGGGTATTTATGCCAGCGGTGCGGTGTTGGCAACCAAGTGCATCTTTTCCGGAAACAACGCCTATTTCCCCGGCGGGGGAATTGCTGTCGCCGGAACGTTCAGAGCTGTCAACTGCACCGTTTTCGGCAACACATCAGCACACAACCATGGAGGCGGCATTGCGGTAAACGGCAACCTTTTCGTGACCAATTGTACAATTTCGGGAAATTTCGCCGGTGCTGGCGCGTCCGGGGGTGGAGTCTTCAACGATAGTGGAAGCGCGACGATCCGTAGCACAATTATCGCCGGCAATATCGCGTCCCAAGGACTTGATTGCTACGGCATGTTCACTTCTGCGGGATTTAATTTGATTGGTTATATCAACGATAGCAGTGGCTGGGGCGCGCTCGGCGATCAGGTTAGGCCAGCGAATAGTTTCCTCGATCCGTTGCTCGGCCCCTTGCAGTACAACGGCGGTCCGACAAAGACGAGGGCGCCGCAGGCCGGAAGCCCGGCCATTGATCAAGGCAACAGCAGTGGTAGTTCCACGGATCAACGCGGTCGGACCCGGCCTCATGCGAACTATTCCATAACCTCGATTCCGCTTGGCGGCGACCGCAGCGACATCGGCGCGGTGGAGTTGCGACCGCCATTGATTTATGAGTGGACCTTCGATCATCACGATCTTTCCGCTGCGCTGGGACCGGGCCTGCTGACTTACGCCGACGACGCCACGCCGGGCGTGACGAGCTTCGGCACCACTGATGGCGCCACCCTGCCCCACATCGGCGGGAAACCCGCCGCTTACATGCACGTGCCGGCCTTTACGGGACTGTCCAATGGATATTTGGTTGAACTGACGGCGAGCGATCCGAACGGCGGCGGGCAGTTCATCAACCAATACACTTTCATCGCGGACGTGCTTCTGCCGGGCAGCGTCAATTTTATGCCGTTCTTCAACACGAATCCACAGAACCAGAACGACGCCGATTTCTACATCGCGCCGAACGGGTCGGTGGGCATTCAGGTCTATTCAAGTCCCGGATTGATCACGAGCAACACCTGGTATCGGATCGCCTTCGTGGCCGACCTGGCGTTGTCGAGGCTGATTTACTTCGTGAACGGACTTCCGGTGGGAACGAATAATACGCCGACACTGGACGGACGCTGGGCGCTGTTTTCAGAGGATAACCCTGGCGCGGATCTGCTGCTGTTCAATGAAGGCGATCTCAGCGGTGTTTATACGCACGAAGTCTATGTGGCCCACGTCGCAATGATCCCCCGCAATCTCAGCGCGTCGGAAATCGCCATTCTCGGCGGGCCCGTGGCGGAAGGAATTTTTGCCCGGCGGTTGAGTGTCAACCGCAGCGGCAACTCGGTGGTGTTGAATTGGCGCGGCGCGGCAAACGTGGCGGTGCAGAAAGCAACCAGCTTCACGCTCGCAAACTGGCAGACGATCGACGCAACCTTGGGCGCGAGTAACTACAACGAAACAGCCACGAGCGCCGCGTTCTACCGACTCACCGGGCCGTGAGGACCACCGCTGAACCCAAGCGAAGTCATCCGGCAATCGTTTGAACGTATTAATTACGCCGGCAACTTCCCGCTCTGGCTGGCGCCCGACCAAGTGCGCGTCCTGACGCTCAACGCCGACGACAATCTCGCGAACTACGCGAAAGACATCGCAAATGAATTACGAAAAAACGAAGTCCGCGTGACGAGTGATTTCGGTCCCGAACCAATTAAAGCGAAAATCGCCGACGCCGAAACCGCCAAAGTTCACACCATGCTCGTCATTGATGGCCGTGATGTGGGAAGCGGGAAATATTTCCGTTCGTTTACATGGGAAAGGAAATGTCGGCGCGAAGGCGAAAGGCGAAGTGGTGGCGGAGATTTTAGCGGCGATTAAGAAAAGCAAGCGTCTTAAAAGGGCAGCAGTTTAAAATTAAAAAGACGTTCGGACATCCAGATTCCAGCGATGACTGTGACGAGCAATGACCCGAATTTCAAAGTCATTTCCCGGTAATACCACGAACCGCGCACCGCAAACGCGATCGGAATAAAAACCAAAACAATCGCGAGTTGTCCGAGTTCGACGCCGACATTAAATCCAAACAAACCGAGCGCGAGCAAGCGGCCACGAAGGTCGAGATCGCCGAGGACGCTGGCGAAACCAAAACCGTGAATCAGCCCAAAGGCAAACGCGATGATCCAGGCGCGGCGATGCATCACCGGCCACACATTGTTGAGCGCCGCGATAATGATCGAACCCGCGATACTCGATTCCACAAAACGTGACGGCAGGCTGATTATTTTCAACGCAGCCAAACTCAACGTGAGCGAATGCGCCAGAGTAAACGCAGTGACGATTTGCAGCACATTGATCAGCGCCTCGCGCAAGGAGGCGACCGGAATCCAGCGGCCATTTTCCAATCGCAAAACTCCCGGCAGCAACAAGGCGATTAGAAAAAGAATGTGATCGTAGCCGGTCCAAATATGCCAAACGCCTTCCTTGACGAAGGCGGCCAACGAATTGGAAGTGTTTATGTTGGCGAGTGGGAATTCTTGTTTTGAAGTGCCCGGTCCGAAGATCGCGGTGCGAGTTTGATTGGAAAAATTCAGGCGCAACAATCCTCTGTGCTGCGGATCGCGATCAAACAACGCATTGTATCGGACGGAAATGTTCGTGGTGGTCGCCGAAGCGTCGCAAGTGAAACGAATGACTGCATACGCGCCGTCGCTGTGAACATCTATTTCGTGACGCGTAATAGTCAGGGTTGTTGTTTTTCCGTTGACGCTGATGCCGAGTCGCGATTGCACATAGGCGGCGAGAGCCTCGTGTTTTGCGCGGACTTCGCCCCAGGTAATTTCGCCGTCATCATTCGCGTCGAGGCCGATGGCATCGTCCAGGTCGCGCAAAGCAAGATCCCATCGTCCGTTGATGTTGGTGGTTCCGACATCGAGCGTGAGATAGCTG
>JALYXC010000459.1 GCA_030947315.1 Verrucomicrobiota bacterium
CTTCCAAGTTGGCCTGTCTATAAACTTCGCTCCGAAACCAACTGGCAACTTAATCTTCCCAACGGCCAGCGTTTTGATGCGTCCGGTTTATTTCTGCGAAAAAATGGCGAGCTTTTAACTGTCAATGATCGCGGCGCTGGTGCTTACAAAATCCAGTTTCTTCCCAATACCAATGCCGCTGATTTAGTTTTGTTGACGGACTGTTTTACCGAAAAACAATTGGCTTCCTTCGCCAGGGAAAAAATTGACCGCTATGATTGCGAAGGAATTGCCGAAGATAATCAAGGCCGAATTTATCTTTGCGAAGAAGCCAATCGCTGGATTTTGCGGTGCGATCCGAAAAAGAAAAAAGTTGAACGGCTCAAGATTGATTGGTCGCCAGTGCAAAAATATTTTCTTCCCAACAATCATAACGCTTCGTTTGAAGGAATCGCTATTGGTGGTGGAAAATTGTTTGTGGCCAACGAGCGTCAGAAAGGCCGGATTATTGTAGTGAATTTAAAAACCTTGAAGGTTGTGGATGATTTTACCGTCCGGCCCAGTCACACCCGCGCCCAGGACATTCATTATTCGGATCTGTGCTGGTTTGAAAATTCGCTCTTCGCACTGCTCCGCGAAAATCGCGTCGTTGTGAAGATTGATCCGAAAACCCATCGTGTTCTGGCGGAATATAATTTTCGCGAAATGGAAAAAGAACCCGACGTAGCTTATCACGTTTTCTATCCGACCAGCACCATGGAAGGTTTGGCTGTGAACGAAAAGTTTATCTGGCTCTGCACGGACAACAATGGTTTTAGCCGCAAAAAATCTTCCGGCGACACCCGCCCTACCCTCTTCAAATGTCCCCGGCCTGATAAGTGATCCAGCTCCGAACCGGTGAAAGATTCAGAAATGTTATTTTGCTTTTCTGACGAGGAAAATCCGTCCGCAAATAATCAGAGTTGTTACCACGCAACTCCAGCCAAACCACTCGCCATGTTGATGGTAAAATGTCGAGATTCGTTTTTCGCCCGGATTCAGCAAAGGAATTTGCGCGATCATAAATCCGCGTTCATAGATGTTGCCGTTTTTGCCTCGGAAAATTGTTCGCATCCGGCCCCATTCATCGATCCAGCAAGTCAATCCATTATTCGTGCAACGAACGAGCGGAATGCCATTTTCCACGCAGCGAAAAACCGCGGCAAACGCCTGCTGCCATTGCGCGGCGCTCTGGCCAAACCAGCCGTCATTAGTCAGATTTAAAAGAAAATCGGTGTCGCTTGCAACGTAGTCGGAAGTAAAATGCGGGAACACATCTTCAAAACAAATTAGCGTCGAAAAATTCGCGTCTGGTTCGCTCAGACGAAAAGGAACCGGTTTTTTGCCCGCCGTAAAACTATCTCCAATCGGCGTCAAATATTTCATGAAAGGCAGCCAATCGAGCGGAACATATTCGCCAAAAATAACCAGTCGTTGTTTATGATAAGTTGCGACTGGTTTTCCTTCCGGATCAAATAAAAAAGCGGCGTTAAAATAATTGTATTTATTTTTTCCCGAGCTCTCGGAAGAAATCTGCGCATCATCCGCTCCAATCACCATCCAGATTCGATGCGCGACGCAAAGTTCAGTGATGGCGCGAACATTTTCGGTATCAAAAGGAGGCATGGCCGCTTCTGGCCAGATTAAAAGATCCGGTTTTTCGAGGAGCGCTTCTTTTGATAATTCGAGCAACTGACTAAATCGTTTCGGATTTTCCTGCGCATCAAAAATTAAAGTTTGCGGAATACTCGGTTGAATCAGCGCCACTTTTAGGGAGTTCCTCCGCAGCGGGGGCGCTGCCAAAATGCGCTCATATCCCCAGATCCCAATCGCGATGAGCATACCCAGCGGCACAATAATTTCTCCAATCCACACTCGATAGGCAGACGGTTTTTGAATTAAAATTGTCATGCCCGCAAAAAGCGAAACTGAAAACCAAACGATCAAAAAAGAAACGCCATGCACGCCAGTAATGGAAGCGACCTGGATGAGCGGCAACAATTCAACCTGCGAAACACCAAGAAAATTCCAGGGAAATCCGCTGAAAAGCCGCGCGCGAATCATTTCCAGCGCAACCCAAAGAGCAGCGCAGGATAATGCATAAATGGTCCTTTCCGGCCAGGACAAGGTTGAAAAATTCTCCGAATCGCCCGCATTTTTACCTGTGAATTTTGAGCTTTGCAATCGGCCGCACAGCCAAACCCAGATC
>JALYXC010000455.1 GCA_030947315.1 Verrucomicrobiota bacterium
CAGCAATGCGCCACTATTGGCCGGAATGTGGTGATCAATATTGGCAATCGAAAAATTCAAGGGCGCGCCGAATCGCTCGACGCTGATGGCGCGCTTTTACTTCGCACGCAACACGGCCATTTGGAACGGATCATCGGCGGCGATGTGATGTTGGAGAAATGATCGGCAGGTTAAATTGAATTGAACTTTAAAAGCAGGTCTCGGAATAAATCAACCTCGTGTTCTGCTTGGCATTTGATAAATTGCTGCGTAATTTATTCGCATGAAAAATCAATTCGCATTTGTCATTCTGGCGAGCAGTTTAATTTTAATCGGTTGCGAAAAAAAAACGGCCCCACCCCCCGCGCCGACAGCAAACGCGCCGGATGAAAATCCTCTGCACGCGCCGGGAAATTATGTTGGCGCGGTGGTTAAAGCGCAGAATTCGGCTGTGAAAACGATCGGTCTCGCTGAAATTAATAGCGCGGTCTCCCGGTTTTACGTGGAAGAAGCGCGCTACCCGAAAGATTTAAATGAACTGGTCGAGAAAAAATATTTGGCTGTCATTCCTGATCTGCCTCGGGGCATGAAATATGTTTATGATCCCAATAGCGGTCAGGCGAAAGTTGTTAAATAAACTTATGCACTTATGGGAAGGTCTCAGCCGCAAGCGCAATCTTGCGGCTGAAATTTTTTTTCGCTAAACAAATCTTTCGGCGGCTAGAATTTTCCTGACTTAGATGAGCGAACATATTGTCATTCTCGATTTCGGTTCCCAATATACGCAAGTCATCGCCCGCCGCATTCGCGAATGCCAGGTCTATTCCACCATTCGGCGTTTCGATATGTCGGCCGCAGAACTCCGCGCGCTTAAACCGAGCGGCATTATTTTATCGGGCGGGCCGTCGAGTGTTGACAGCCCGAAGGCACCCTGGCCGGACAAAAATATTTTTAAACTCGGTTGTCCCATTTTAGGAATTTGTTACGGCCTCCAATTGCTGGCGCATTTTAACGGCGGCAAAGTCGAGCGCGGCCAAAAACGCGAATACGGCAAAGGCCTTTTGACTGTGAAAAATGATTCCTGCCCGCTTTTCAAAAATTTGCCGGCCGCTCTGCAAGTGTGGAATTCGCACGGCGACAAACTGACAAAATTACCGGAAGGATTTCGGCCCGTGGCCGTCACAGAAAATTCTGACTATGCCGCCATTGAAAATCGCCGCCAACATTTTTACGGCCTGCAATTTCATCCGGAAGTAGCGCACACCCCGCGCGGCAAAGAAATAATTTCTAATTTTGTTCATGGCATTTGCGGCTGCGGAAAAAATTGGACCATGCGCAATTATCTTGAACAATCGGTCGAGGAAATCCGCAGGCAGGTCGGCTCGGAAAAAGTTGTTCTCGGCTTGAGCGGCGGCGTTGATTCCAGCGTGGCGGCAGCTTTGTTGCATGAAGCGATCGGCGATCAACTCACCTGCATTTTCGTCAATAACGGATTGCTCCGCGCCCATGAAGCCGAAGTGGTGCAAAAAGTTTTTGGCCGTCACTTTCATATCAAATTGCATTATGTGGAGGCGTCGAAAATTTTTCTCAAGCGGCTCCAAGGCGTGACGGATCCGGAGCGTAAACGCAAAATCATCGGCAAAACTTTTATCAAAGTTTTTCAGGAAGCAACTTTACGGGTCGGCGCAGCCAAATTTCTGGCGCAAGGAACTTTATATCCCGACATCATCGAATCGGTGCCCATTGGAGGAAATCCAGCTTCGATGATTAAAAGCCATCACAACGTGGGCGGTCTTCCCAAAAAAATGAAGTTTCAATTAGTCGAGCCGTTGAAATGCCTGTTCAAAGATGAAGTGCGCCAACTCGGACTCGAATTGGGTCTGCCCAAAGAAATGGTTTATCGCCAACCCTTTCCGGGACCTGGACTGGCGGTGCGAATCCTGGGGGAAGTCACTCCAAAACGTTGCGAAGTTTTGCGTCAGGCCGATTCCATTGTTGTTGAAGAAATGAAAGCCGCCGAACTTTATTATAAAATTTGGCAAAGTTTCGCGGTCCTCTTGCCGGTGCGCAGCGTGGGCGTCATGGGCGACGAGCGAA
Source organism: Verrucomicrobiota bacterium (assembly GCA_030947315.1). Taxonomy (GTDB): domain Bacteria; phylum Verrucomicrobiota; class Verrucomicrobiia; order Limisphaerales; family CANJXF01; genus JALYXC01. The sequence continues at coordinate 2,077 of JALYXC010000455.1, forward strand.
CTTATGACTACACGATTGCCATTCGCGCCGTCGAATCGCAGGACGGAATGACTGCCGATTGGGTTAAACTGCCTTATGGGTTGCTCGAAAAACTTTCCAGCCGCATCATTAACGAAGTCAAAGGAGTCAATCGCGTTTGTCTCGATATTTCCAGCAAACCGCCCGCAACTATTGAATGGGAATAGTCTTTCAGAGATTTCCCGCCAACCATAAGACTCGATAAAAATCTTAAATCGCCCGCTGAAAAC